>NZ_SMLC01000100.1 GCF_004349245.1 Actinomadura sp. 6K520
GCTTCCCCGCCGTCCCCCCGGAGGACGAGCCCCCCGAAGAGGCCGTCGCGGAGGTCGCGGAAGCCCCGGACCCAGGCACGCCCGAGCCCGCCGACACGGCCGTGGACATCCCCGCCGTGGCGGACAAGCCCGGCCGGGACGCTCCCGCCGCCCCCGAGGAGTCCGCGCCCGACGAGCAGCACGACGAGCAGGCGTCCGCCTTCGAGAAGGCCAGGGCCGCGGAGGACGCGTCCTCGGCCTCCGCGGGCGAGGCCCTCGAACCGGACGCGATCCTGCCGGTCGGCGTCACACCGCCCACCGGCAGCGGACCGTTCCCACACGGCGCGGTGGCCGCCGGTCCCGCGTCCACCGGTCCCGCGTCCACCGGTCCCGCATCCGCCGGCATCGCGTCCGCCGGCACCGCCTCCACCGGCACCGAGGCCGGCGACACGGCGACGACCGCTCCGCAGCCCGCCGTGATCGCGCCCGTGTACCACGTCGAGGGCGGCGTCCCGCTCGACACACCGCCCCCGCCGGGGCAGCCGCCGAAGGACGCGCCCAAGGGCGGCGGGCCCAACCGGCGCAGGCCGCTGCTCATCGGCGGCGGTGCGGCGATCATCCTGGCCGTGGGCGTCGCCCTGTTCACCGTCGGCGGCACCGGCTCGGACTCCGGCCAGAGCGGAGAGGCCACGGCCGTCGAGGCCCCGGCGACGGCACGGTCCACCCCGCCGGCCGCGCCGCCCACGCCGTCCCCGGCCCCCAGCGCCGCCGGGCCGCCGTCGCGGATCGACAGCGAGCGGACCGACCGCACGCCCCTGGCGTTCCGCGACGTGTTCCCCACCGAGACCATCAAACTCGGCGGGCGGACCTACACCCGCGACCGCTGGTCGCTCAACCGCGACCCGTCGTACGCGGCCAGGGGCTCCATGCTGCAGGCCCTCGAACAGGAGAAATGCCGCAAGATCGTCCGCGCGACGTTCATCGACCGGTCGACCTCGCTCGCCGTCACGTCCGGGATCGCGGTGATGCCGACGAAGGACGCCGCGCTCCGGGTGAGCCGGGCCGGCGACCCCGCCCGGTACGAGTGGTTCCGCGGCATGGGCGGCAAGAACACCCCGAACCTCGACCGGGCGGGCGGGTACGCCGCCGCGACGGTCCGCGGCCGGTACGTCGCCTACGCCTATGTGCAGTGGGCGAACGGCCAGGAGGCCCGGCCCGGCGACCCGGTGATCAAGCAGGCGGCCCAGCGGTTCCTGGACTACGACCTCCGCCCGATCGTGGCGCGTGCCCGCCGCTGACCGGGCGCGGCGCGCTCACCGCCCTCCGCGGTCGCCGCCCTGGGGCGTCTCCTGCCGCGGAAGGGCCGCGGGCGTTTCCGCGCCGGCCGCGAAGGTGCTCGCCGCGAGCGTCCGGACGCGGCGCGTCTCCTGGGCGCGCCGCGCCAGGCCGTCGTCGCCGGGGTAGCGGATCTCCTCCAGCGACAGCCCGTGGGCCGGCGCCACGTTCACCGCGGAGTCGCGGACGCGCGCCGCGAGCACCCGCGCGGGCCACTCCACCTCGCGCCGCCCGTCCCCGACCATCAGCAGCGCCCCGACGAGCGCGCGGACCATCGAATGGCAGAACGCGTCCGCCTCCACGGTCGCGAGCACGAGGTGGGGATCGCGGTCGTCGCGGGCCCACTCGTAGCGCAGCAGCTCGCGGATGGTCGTCGCGCCCTCCCGCCTGCGGCAGTACGCGGCGAAGTCGTTCTCCCCCACGAGGCGCCGCGCGGCCTCGTTCATCCGCTGCAGGTCCAGGGGACGCGGATGCCACAGCACGTCGTGGCGGCGCAGCGGCTCCACGCCGAACGGGTTGTCGCACACCCGGTACACGTACCGGCGCGACAGCGCCGAGAACCGCGCGTCGAACCCCTCCGGCGCGACCGACACCCGCCACACCCGCACGTCCGGTGGCAGCAGCCCCGCCAGGCGGCGCGGCATCGTCCCGTTGATCGCCGAGTACGCCGCGACCGGGACCACCAGGTGGGCGACCTGCCCCCGGGCGTGGACGCCGGCGTCCGTGCGGCCGGCGACGGTGAGCATGGGCGGCGGGTCCAGGCGCAGCATGCGGGCCAGCGCGTCCTCGATGACGCCCTGGACGGTGCGCTGGTTCGGTTGCCTCGCCCAGCCCGCGAAATCCGACCCGTCGTAACCGATGTCGAGCCGGAGCCGTACCAGTGCGGTCATGTCAGCCGGTTCGTCCCTCTGCAACGTCGCCGTCCCGTCCCCTTGTGCATGCACGTCGCTGCGCCACTGACCTGACCATGAGATCAAGTCTGGCAAAGATCAAGGCCCGCCGTCCCGGTCGGAACGGCGGGCCCTGACGAATGTCGAGCAAACAAACGCTCGGCCAGGTCAAGCGGCGAATTACTCCTTGTCGCCCGCCGCGGCGTCACCTTCGGCCTCGGTGTCCCCGGCCTTGCTTTCCGCGGCCTTGGTGTCCTCGGCGGGGGTGTCCTCGACCTCGGCCTTGCTGAGGGTGACCTCGCCCTCGGCGGGCAGGTCCTTCTCCTCGACCTTCGGCGCGACCTTGGCGGCCGGCATCGGCTCCTGCACCAGCTCGATCACGGCCATGGGGGCGTTGTCGCCCTTGCGGGGGCCGATCTTGGTGATGCGGGTGTAGCCGCCCGGACGGTCCGCGAAGCTCGGCGCGATCTCGGTGAAGAGCTCGTGCACGACGCCCTTGTCGCGGATCGTCCTCGCCACCAGGCGCCTGTTGTGCAGGTCGCCCTTCTTCGCCTTGGTGATCAGCTTCTCCGCCAGCGGACGCACCCGCCGGGCCTTGGCCTCGGTGGTCGTGATGCGGCCGTGCTCGAACAGCGACGTCGCCAGGTTGGCCAGGATCAGCCGCTGGTGCGCGGGGCTGCCGCCGAAGCGGGTGCCCTTGGTGGGCTTGGGCATGGTGCTTCCTTCCTGCGCCGGCCGTACCAGGTACCGGCGTCAGCTGGGCCCGTACGGCCGGGGGACGCGCCCCCGGCCGCCGGGATCGGTTTCGTCAGTACTGCTCGGTCTCGGCGTAGCTCTGGTCGTCGTCGCCGTAGGCGTCCGCCGCCGCGCTCGGGTCGAACCCGGGCGGGGAGTCCTTGAGCGACAGGCCCATGTCGTTGAGCTTCTGCTTGACCTCTTCGATGGACTTCGCACCGAAGTTCCGGATGTCGAGCAGGTCCTGCTCGGAGCGGGCGACGAGCTCGCCCACCGAGTGGATGCCCTCGCGCTTGAGGCAGTTGTAGGAGCGGACGGTGAGGTTCAGCTCCTCGATCGGCAGGGCGAGGTCCGCGGCGAGCGCGGCGTCCGTCGGCGACGGGCCCATGTCGATGCCCTCGGCCTCGACGTTGAGCTCCCGGGCCAGGCCGAACAGCTCGACGAGGGTCTTGCCTGCGGAGGCCACCGCGTCGCGCGGCAGCATCGCCTGCTTGGTCTCGACGTCCAGGATGAGGCGGTCGAAGTCGGTGCGCTGCTCGACTCGGGTCGCCTCGACCTTGTAGGTGACCTTCAGCACGGGCGAGTAGATGGAGTCGATCGGGATCCGGCCGATCTCCTGGCCCGGCTGCTTGTTCTGCGCGGCCGAGACGTAGCCGCGGCCCCGCTCGACCGTCAGCTCCATCTCCAGCTTGGCCTTGTTGTTCAGCGTGGCGATGTGCAGGTCCGGGTTGTGGACCTCGACGCCCGCCGGCGGCGCGATGTCGGCCGCGGTGACCTCACCGGGGCCCTGCTTGCGCAGGTACATGACGACGGGCTCGTCGTGCTCGGAGGAGACGACGAGCTCCTTCAGGTTCAGGATGATGTCGGTGACATCCTCCTTGACCCCGGGCACGGTGGAGAACTCGTGCAGGACGCCCTCGATGCGGATGCTGGTGACGGCCGCACCGGGGATCGAGGAGAGCAGGGTGCGACGCAGCGAGTTGCCGATCGTGTAGCCGAAGCCCGGCTCCAGCGGCTCGATGGTGAACCGCGACCGGTACTCGTCGACCTGCTCTTCGGTGAGAGTTGGACGCTGAGCGATGAGCATGGTGGTGCCTTCTTTCCGCGGTGCCCGCTATTTGACTACCGCGTCTGTGAGTGTTCCCCGACCCGCCGGGAATCCACGGAACGCGCCGTGGAATCCCGGCGGGGATCGAGCCCCTACTTGGAGTAGAGCTCGACGATCAGCTGCTCCTGGACGGGAGCGTCGATCTGCTGCCGGACCGGCATCGAGTGCACGAAGATCCGCATCTTCTCGCCGTCGACCCCGAGCCACGCCGGGACGGGACGGTCGCCGACCTCGGCCTTGGCGACCTGGAACGGCGTCGACTCCAGCGACTTCGGCTTGACGTCGATGATGTCGGCCTCGCTCACCAGGGCCGACGGGATGTTGACCTTCCTCCCGTTGACCCGGATGTGGCCGTGCCGGATGAGCTGGCGGGCCATGTCGCGGGACTTGGCGAAGCCGCCGCGGTAGACCACGTTGTCGAGCCGGCGCTCCAGGAGGGTGAGCAGGTTGTCGCCCGTCTTGCCCTGCTGGCGGTTCGCCTCGACGTAGTAGTTGTGGAACTGCCGCTCCAGGACGCCGTAGATGCGCCGCGCCTTCTGCTTCTCGCGAAGCTGCAGCAGGTACTCGGTCTCCTTGGGCCGGCCGCGGCCGTGCTCACCCGGAGGGTAGGGACGGATCTCGATCGGGCACTTGGGGCCCTCGCACTTGCTGCCCTTGAGGAACAGCTTCATCTTCTCGCGGCGGCAGAGCTTGCAGTCCGCACCGGTGTAACGAGCCATTGTTCTGTATCTCCCCCGGCCTCAGACCCGACGACGCTTGGGCGGGCGGCAGCCGTTGTGCGGAACGGGCGTGACGTCCTGGATCGAGCCCACCTCGAGGCCGGTCGCCTGCAGCGACCGGATGGCGGTCTCGCGGCCCGAACCCGGGCCCTTCACGAAGACGTCGACCTTGCGCATGCCGTGCTCCATCGCGCGCCGGGCGGCGGCCTCGGCGGCCTGCTGCGCGGCGAACGGGGTGGACTTGCGCGAGCCCTTGAAACCGACGTGGCCCGACGAGGCCCAGGAGATCACGTTGCCGTTGGGGTCGGTGATCGAAACGATCGTGTTGTTGAACGTGCTCTTGATGTGGGCGTGCCCGTGAGCGACGTTCTTCTTTTCCTTGCGGCGCACCTTCTTGGCGCCGACACGGCTCTTAGGAGGCATCTATGCTGCTCTCTCCACTCTGAGGTCATCGACCCGGCGGGCCCGGCGGGCCCGGCGCGGACTACTTCTTGCCGACCTTCTTCTTGCCGGCCACGGTCTTCTTCTTGCCCTTGCGGGTACGCGCGTTGGTCTGCGTGCGCTGACCGTGCACGGGAAGCCCGCGGCGGTGCCGGATGCCCTGGTAGGACCCGATCTCGATCTTGCGGCGGATGTCGGCCTGGACCTCACGGCGCAGGTCGCCTTCGGTCTTGTAGTTCGCCTCGATCCAGTCGCGGAGCTTCACCAGCTCCTCGTCACCGAGCTGGTGCACCCGCAGGTCGGGGCTGACCCCGGTACCCGCGAGGGTTTCCAGCGCCCGCGTCCGGCCGATGCCGAAGATGTAGGTGAGAGCGACCTCCAAGCGCTTTTCGCGCGGGAGGTCGACGCCGAGTAGGCGTGCCATCGTGGGCAGTTCCCTTCATATCGCGGAGGTATGGACGCATCGCGTCCGCACACACCCTGCCCGGGTGGCGGCCCCGGCCTCCTGCGGTCCGAGGGTGGTCCCTCCACACGACGGTGCCGCACGTCCCTCGGGGGGACGTACGGCCATCGGTGCGAAGGCTGCGATGCGCTTGGGTTGTCGTGCGGGCTGTGCGTCAGCCCTGGCGCTGCTTGTGGCGCGGGTCGGAGCAGATCACCATGACCCGGCCGTGCCGGCGGATGACGCGGCACTTGTTGCAGATCTTCTTGACGCTCGGCTTGACCTTCACTGGGTCTCCTAAAGCAGGGTCACCCCCGCGCCGCCACGCGCGGGGAAGGCAACCCCAGTGGGATTGATGGATTCACTTGTACCGGTAGACGATCCGACCGCGCGTGAGGTCGTAGGGGCTCAGCTCCACAACAACGCGGTCGTCCGGCAGGATCCGGATGTAGTGCATCCGCATCTTGCCGCTGATGTGGGCGAGCACCTTGTGCCCGTTGTCGAGCTCCACCCGGAACATGGCGTTCGGGAGTGACTCGATGACGGTGCCCTCGATCTCGATGGCCCCTTCTTTCTTGGGCATGTCCTCCGCGCTTCACTGGTCGGCTCATTGGACTCGGCCCCGGCTCCCGAGGGAGAATCGGCCGCAACCCACCGCCATGACGCGTAAAGCGTCCGGAACAGGGAATCAGGCGGCCGCCGACGGACCGACAAAGGAGTCTACGCCAACCGGTCGCACAATGCGAAATCGACGCATGATACGGGTCGCGAGACCGCTCCCGAGCCAAGCATACCGCGCCCACGCGTTGTACCTTTCGAGGAGAGAGACGCCCGAGGAGGATCAGCATGCCGAGCTATGACTTCGCGCTGATCCTCAGCCGTCCCCTCTACGAGGACGAACTGGACCCGCTGTTCGACCGCACGCACGGCGCGGTCACCGTCTCGATCATCAGCGAGCCCGAGCACGACAGGCGCCCCGGCAACGCGTCCTGCTCCTGGCCGGGCCCCACCCTCGCCGCGGCGATCATGGAGGTCGTCGAGCACGTCGAGGCCAGCGCGCCGGGCGTCCACGCCCTGCAGGTCGAGGCCGACCCGCTGCTGACGATCCGCGACATCGCCGAGCGGGTCGGGCGCTCCCTCGACTCGGTCCGCCACGCGATCACCGGCTCCCGCGGCGTCGCCGGCTTCCCCTCGTCGGAGATGTCGTCCGCCGGCCACCGGCTGTGGCGCTGGTCCAAGATCGCCACCTGGTACGGGATCGACGACCCGCAGCTCATCGAGGCCAAGCCGACCGTCCAGGCGATCAACGGCTGGCTGGCGCTCCGTGACGTGGTCCCCGACATCGCGCCCGCCCCCGAGGAGGTCACCTCGGCGCTGTCCCTGGTGATCCCGCACGTCGCCTGAACGGCGCCCGGGGCGTTCACCAACTGGACGGGCACCACACGGGTTCGGTCTGACAGCGGAGTCGCCGCTCCGGCGGGGACCGGGTCGACAGGCGGGGCGCGGGGCGCGAAGATCGTCTCGGCGCCCCGGGGGTGGGACAGGGGGTGCCGCGGCCACGAGTCCGTGGTGTGCTGGGGCTAGGGGGAGGGGATCGGATGGCGATCATCGCGCAGTTGAGCGATATCCACCTCGCGGCCGGCCGCGACGGTCAGGTGGACGACGGCTCCGGGCCGGTCCGCGCCCTGCGGGCCGCCGTGTCCAGCCTGCTCTCGCTGCCCGCCCGGCCCGACGCCGTCGTCCTCACCGGCGACCTCGCCGACGGGGGCCGGCACGCCGAGTACGCCCGGCTGCACGCGCTGCTGTCCCCGCTGCCGATGCCCGTCTACCCGATGCCCGGCAACCACGACGACCGCGCGGAGATGCGCAAGGTCTTCGACGACCAGCCCGCGTTGACGGCCGGCGGGCTCGCCCCGCACGACCCCCTCCAGTACGCGGTCGACGTGGCGGGCGTCCGGCTCGTCTGCTGCGACACCACCGTCGAGGGGCACCCCCACGGGCACATGAGCGCGGACCGCCTCGCCTGGCTCGACGCCACGCTCGCCGCCGCGCCCGACACGCCGACGATCGTCGCCACCCACCATCCGCCGTTCCCGATCGGGATCCGCTTCATCGACGAGATGCGGTTCATCGATCCCGCCGGGTTCGCGTCCGTGATCTCCAGGCACCGGCAGGTCGTGCGGGTGATCTCCGGGCACGTGCACCGCGGCTCGGTCGGCTCGCTGGCGGGGACCGTCAGCACCACGTGCCCCAGCACCTACCGGCAACTGTTCCTCGACCTGACGCAGCCCGGCCGGGCCGCGGTCACCGGGGAACCGGCGGGGTTCGCCATCCACCTCGTCGAGGAGGACGGCACCGCCACGACGCACTTCGTCCCGACCGGGAACTACCGTCCCCTGATGGACGTGGAGTGACCGCCGCCGTCCGGTCCGTCACCCGTTCCGGCGGCCGCCGAACAGCGTGCCGATGAGGAGCATCGCGCCCCAGGGGCCCGCCACCCAGATCCACCACGGGTACACCCAGCCGCTCGACACGGCGATGATCAGCCAGATCGTGAAGTTGATCGCGCTGACCGACGCCCACGTCGCCCACATCGCCCGATGCTGGGCCACCTCCGGCACCCGCGACGCGGCACTGGCCGCCAGGTCGGTGCTCTTCGGCTGCGACGCGGGGACGGGAAGCTGGTAGAGGTCCTCCTCGGGCAGGTCGGCGGTGACCTGCTGAAGCTGCCCGACGGTCTTGGCCTCGTACACCGCCTCCAGCCGCTCGTGCATCTCGTCCATCGTGATGCGGCCCTCGCCGCAGTGCTCGCGCAGGCTCGCCGCCACCCGGTCGCGCTCGGCGTCCGAGGCCCGGATGTCAGGGTTCGGCGCCATCGTTCCTCCGCTCAGCCAGAAGCTTCACTTCCCATTATGTAGGGACGATTCCGGTGAAAGCCTCTCGCGGAGAGGTCAGTTCGCGCCGCGCGCCGGCGACTCGCCGGAAGCCGTGGCGTACGCCTCGACGCCGAGCCTGGTGAACCACTCCCGGCCCTCGTCGAGGGAGGTCAGGACGCGCGGCCCCGCCGGCGTGACGGCGAACGTGTGCTCGAAGTGCGCCGAGGAGCGCCCGTCGCGCGTGACGACCGTCCAGCCGTCGTCCAGCTCCACGGTGTCCTTCGTGCCGAGGTTCACCATCGGCTCGACCGCGAAGCACATCCCCGGCTCCAGGACGGGCCCGTGCCCCGGCTCGCCGTGGTTGGGGATGAGCGGGTCCATGTGCATCTCCGTCCCGATGCCGTGCCCGCCGTAGCCCTCAACGATGCCGTAGGCGCCCTCAGCGCGAATGTGAGCCTCGATCGCGTGCGACATGTCCGTGAGCCTGGCCCCGGCCCGTCCGGCCGCGAGACCGTGCCACAGGGACGTCTCGGCCACCTCCAGGAGCCGCCGCAGCTCCGCGGTGATCTCCCCCACCGGAACGGTGACCGCCGCGTCGCCGTGCCACCCCTCGACGATCGCGCCGCAGTCGATGGAGATGACGTCGCCGTCCCGCAGCACCTTCCCGCCGTTCGGGATGCCGTGCACGATCTCCTCGTTGACCGACGCGCAGATCGTCCCGGTGAAGCCGTGGTAGCCCTTGAACGACGGCACGCCGCCGTGGTCGCGGATGTGCCGCTCGGCGATCCCGTCCAGGTCCAGGGTGCTGATCCCGGGCCGGACCGCCTCCCGCAGGACCTCAAGGGTCCGGCCGACCAGCAGCCCGGCCGCGCGCATCAGCTCGAGCTGCTCCGCGGTCTTCACCTGGATCGCGGGCCTGCGCCGCTTGAACATCTCTCCCCCGCCCTCACTTCTCCAGCGGGCGCAGGGCGGTCAGGGCGCGCTTGGTGACCTCCTCGACCGGGCCGGTCGCGTCGATGCCGACCAGAATGTTCTCGTCGGCGTAGAACTGCACCAGCGGGGCCGTGTCCTGCTTGTAGACCTCCAGGCGATGCTGGACGACCTCTTCCTTGTCGTCGTCGCGCTGGAACAGGTGCCCGCCGCAGTCGTCGCAGATGTCGTCCTGCTTGTCGTCGAAGTCGACGTGCCAGATCCGGCCGCAGCGGTCGCAGGTGCGCCGGCCCGACAGCCGCCGGACGACCTCGTCCTCGTCGACGACCAGCTCCAGCACGATGTCGAGCCGGGCGTCCCACTCGGCGAGGATCTTCTTCAGCGTCTCGGCCTGGGGCACGTTGCGCGGGAAGCCGTCCAGCAGGAACCCGTCGCGGGCGTCGTCCTCGGCGAGGCGGTCGCGCACCATCGCGATCGTGACCTCGTCGGGCACCAGGTCGCCGCGGTCCATGTACTGCTTGGCCTGCCGGCCGAGCTCGGTGCCGCCGCTGACGTTGGCGCGGAAGATGTCACCTGTCGAAATCTTCGGGATGGACAGATGAGATGCGATGTACTGGGCCTGCGTCCCCTTGCCCGCACCCGGGGGGCCCACCAGGACGATACGCACTACCGCAGGAAACCCTCGTAGTTGCGCTGCTGCAGCTGACTCTCGATCTGCTTCACGGTATCCAGTCCGACGCCGACGATGATGAGGATGCTCGCGCCACCGAAGGGGAACTCCGAGGTCGCGTCCAGGAGTGCGAACGCCACCATCGGGATCAAGGACACGAGCCCCAGGTACACGGCACCGGGTGTGGTGATCCTGGTCAGCACGAAGTCGAGGTATTCGGCGGTCGGCCGGCCAGGGCGGATACCTGGGATGAACCCACCATACTTCTTCATGTTGTCGGCCACTTCAGTGGGGTTGAAGGTGATCGCCACGTAGAAGTAGGTGAAGAAGATGATGAGGCCGAAGTAGGCCGCCATGTGCCAGGCGTTGTCCTGCTGCAGGTACGGCTGGGCCTTCTGCAGCCACTTGGTGTCGGGCCACAGCTGGGTCGCCAGCACGGGCAGGTAGATCAGCGACGAGGCGAAGATGATCGGGATGATGCCGGCCTGGTTGACCTTCAGCGGGATGTAGGTCGAGGTGCCGCCGTACATGCGGCGGCCGACCATCCGCTTGGCGTACTGGACGGGGATGCGCCGCTGGGCCTGCTCGACGAACACGACACCGGCCATGATCGCCAGACCGACGATCAGCACCACCGCGAAGATGAAGCCGCCCTTGGCCTTGAAGATGCTCCAGAACTGGGCGGGGAAGACCGCCACCACCTGCGTGAAGATCAGCAGTGACATGCCGTTGCCGACGCCGCGGTCGGTGATCAGCTCGCCCAGCCACATGATGACGGTCGTGCCGGCCACCATGACGACCACCATCATGATGATGGGGAACATGGTCGTCTCGTAGAGGATGTCGTTGGCGCCGGAGACGCCCTGGAACAGCTGGCCGGTGCTCGCCATCGCGACGATGCCGGTCGCCTGCAGGATCGCCAGCCCGACCGTCAGGTAACGGGTGTACTGGGTGATCTTCGTCGTGCCGGACTGCCCCTCCTTCTTGAGGGCCTCCAGCCGGGGGATCACGACCGTGAGCAACTGGAGAATGATGCTCGCCGTGATGTAGGGCATGATGCCCAGGGCGAAGACCGACAACTGCAGCAGCGCGCCGCCGCTGAACAGGTCGACAAGACCGTAGAGCTGGTTGCTCTCCTTGGCCGCATCGGCGGTCTCTTTCAGCACGCTCACGTTCACGTTCGGCGTCGGGACGATCGACCCGAGCCGGAACACCAGGATGATGAACAACGTGAAGAGCAGCTTTTTACGCAGGTCAGGCGTACGGAAAGCCCGAGCGAACGCGGTCAGCACCATTCCTCCTGCGTGACTGGCGAGTTCATGGCCGCCGAGGGCCGTTACAGGTCCATGAGTCCTGGCGGAGGATACCGGCTGAGAAACCCGAAGTGTGGAATCTCACGCGGAGCACCTCCGCCCGTGTGACTCTAACAGCAGATGACACCGGGGCCGTCCCGCCCGCGGGGAGGACCTCACGGCCCCCGGCGCAAGGCGAGCACGGCCCCGGCATCGAAGGTGTCTCTTTCTACAGCTCGTCGGCGGTTCCACCGGCGGCCGCGATCTTTTCCTTCGCGGCTCCGGAAAAGGCGTGCGCCTTCACCTGAACCGCGACGGAGATGTCGCCGGTGCCGAGGACCTTGACCGGCCGGCCGCGGCGCACCGCGCCCTTGGCCGCCAGGTCCTCCGCCGTGACCTCGCCGCCCTCGGGGTAGAGCGCGGCGAGCTTGTCCAGGTTCACGACCTGGAACTCGACCCGGTTCGGGTTCTTGAAGCCCTTCAGCTTCGGAACCCGGCGGATGAGCGGCATCTGGCCGCCCTCGAAACCGACGGGGACGGTGCCGCGGGCCTTGGTGCCCTTGGTGCCGCGGCCCGCGGTCTTGCCCTTGGACGCCTCGCCGCGGCCCTTGCGGGTCTTGGCACGGTTGGCGCCGGGGGCCGGACGCAGGTCGTGCACCTTGAGCGGCGTGCCGCCCTCGGCGCCCGTTCCCGTGGCGTCGTCCTTCTTACCGAGATCAGCCGCCATGTCAGTCGACCTCCTCGACGGTGACCAGGTGCGCCACCGTCCGGATCATGCCGAGCACCTCGGGGCGGTCCTCGCGGACCACGCTCTGCCCGATCTTCTTCAGGCCGAGGGTGCGCAGCGTGTCACGCTGGTTCTGCTTCTCGCTGATCACCGACTTGGTCTGGGTGATCTTCAAGTTGCTCATGAGCTCGCGACCTCCGGCCTGGGCTCGCTGCCCGCGGCGCGGGCCCGCAGCATCGCCGCGGGGGCGACGTCCTCGATCGGCAGGCCGCGCTTGGCCGCGATCTCCTCGGGACGCTTCAGCGCCTTCAGGCCCGCGATCGTCGCGTGCACGATGTTGATCGCGTTGTCGCTGCCCAGCGACTTGCTCAGCACGTCCTGGATGCCGGCGGCCTCCAGGACCGCGCGCACCGGGCCACCCGCGATCACACCGGTACCGGGGCTCGCCGGACGCAGCAGGACCTCGCCCGCCGCGTCCCGCGCCTGCACCAGGTGCGGGATGGTGCCCTGGATCCGCGGCACCTTGAAGAAGTGCTTCTTGGCCTCCTCGACGCCCTTGGCGATCGCCGCGGGCACCTCCTTGGCCTTGCCGTAGCCGACGCCGACGGTGCCGTTGCCGTCACCGACGATCACCAGGGCGGTGAAGCTGAAGCGCCGCCCGCCCTTGACGACCTTGGCGACACGGTTGATCGCCACGACCTTCTCGATGTACGACTGGCCCTTGTCGGCGCCACCGCGGCGGTCGTCGCGGCGATCGCGACGGTCGCCACCCTGACCGCCACCACGCCTCTGCGCTGCCATCAGTGGTTCCTCTCGTTTGCCTTGTCCCGGGCGGCCATCAGACTTCGAGGCCCCCTTCGCGCGCACCCTCCGCGACGGCGGCGATGCGGCCGTGGTACTTGTTGCCGCCGCGGTCGAACACCACCGCGGAGACACCGGCGTCCTGCGCCCGCCGGGCGATCAGCTCGCCGACCTTGCGGGACTTGGCCGTCTTGTCGCCGGAGTCGGCGCGCAGGTCCGCCTCCATCGTCGACGCGCTGGCCAGCGTGTGGCCCTTGTCGTCGTCGATGACCTGGACGAACACGTGCTTGCTGGAGCGGGTCACGACCAGGCGAGGCCGCGCGGCACTGCCGAGGACCTTCTTGCGGACCCGCAGGTGCCGGCGCCTGCGCGAGAGCGCACGCCGGGTCGTGGCCTTGCCGGCGAGGGTCTTCGTGCCTGCCATGCCTACTTACCAGCCTTTCCGACCTTGCGGCGGATGTACTCACCCTCGTACCGCACGCCCTTGCCCTTGTACGGGTCCGGCTTGCGCAGCTTGCGGATGTTGGCGGCGACCTCGCCGACCTTCTGCTTGTCGATGCCCTCGACGACCAGCTGGGTCGGCCGCTCCACCGTGAAGGAGATGCCCTCCGGCGGCTCGACGAGGATCGGGTGGCTGTACCCGAGCGAGAACTCCAGGTTCTTGCCCTTGGCCGCCACACGGTAGCCGACACCCTGGATGACCAGGGTCTTCTTGTAGCCGTCGGTGACCCCGACGACCATGTTGTTGAGCAGGGTGCGGGTGAGCCCGTGCAGGCCGCGCACCTTGTTGAGGTCGTTCGGGCGGCTCACGGTCAGCGTGCCGTCCTCAAGCCGCACCTCGATGGGCTCGGCGACGGTGTGCGACAGCGTGCCCTTCGGCCCCTTGACGGTGACCTCGCGGCCGTCGATGTTGACCTCGACACCGCCGGGGACGGTGATGGGGTTACGTCCGATTCGAGACATTGCGAAACCCTCCCCTCACCACACGTAGGCGAGGACTTCGCCGCCCACGCCGCGCTTGCCCGCCTGCCGGTCGGTCATCAGGCCGGAGGACGTCGAGATGATCGCGACGCCCAGTCCGCCGAGGACCTTGGGCAGGTTGTCCTTCTTCGCGTACACGCGCAGACCCGGCTTCGAGACGCGCTTGATGCCGGCGATCGAACGCTCGCGGGTCGGGCCGAACTTCAGCTCGATCAGGAGCTTCTTGCCGACCTCGGCGTCCTCCACGGTCCAGCCCGTGATGTAGCCCTCCTGCTGGAGGATCTCGGCGATGTGCGCCTTGATCTTCGAGTACGGCATGGCCACGCTGTCGTGGTACGCCGAATTCGCGTTCCGCAGACGCGTCAGCATGTCTGCGATCGGGTCGGTCATCGTCATGGCCTGCTGGCCCTCCTCGCCGCGGTTTCCTCGGGTTGATGCGGCCCGTGGACCTTCGGCGCGGTCATGGGCACCCTCACGGGTGCCCGATCGGTCATTACTGGCCGGAGCCCGCCCCCGGGGCGTCGTTCCCCCGGGTGGGCGGTCACCAGCTGGACTTCGTGATGCCGGGCAGCTCGCCGCGGTGGGCCATCTCCCGGAAGCACACGCGGCACAGGCCGAACTTCCGGTAGACGGAGCGCGGACGCCCGCAGCGCGAGCACCGAGTGTACGCGCGCACGCCGAACTTCGGCTTCCGCGCCGCCTTGGCGATCAGCGACTTCTTCGCCATATGCTCCTCGCTCAGCTTTCCTTGAAGGGGAAGCCCAGGAGCTTGAGCAGCGCCCGGCCCTCGTCGTCGTTCTTCGCGGTCGTCACGACCGTGATGTCCATGCCCCGCTGGCGGTCGACCTTGTCCGGGTCGACCTCGTGGAACATGACCTGCTCGGTCAGCCCGAAGGTGTAGTTGCCGTTGCCGTCGAACTGCTTCGGCGACAGGCCGCGGAAGTCACGGATGCGGGGCAGCGCCGTCGACAGCAGCCGGTCCAGGAACTCCCACATCCGGTCGCCGCGCAGCGTGGCGTGCGCGCCGATCGGCATGCCCTCGCGCAGCTTGAACTGCGCGATGGACTTCTTGGCCCGGTTGACGGCCGGCTTCTGGCCGGTGATCAGCGTCAGGTCGCGGATCGCGCCCTCGATCAGCTTGGCGTCCTTCGCCGCGTCGCCGACGCCCATGTTGACCACGATCTTGGTCAGCGTGGGGATCTGCATGACGTTGGCGTAGCCGAACTGCTCGCGCATCTGCCCCGCGATCTCCTCGCGGTAGCGGAGCTTGAGCCGCGGCTTCGGAACGGGACGTTCGGTGACGGTGTCGGTCATCGGTCTAGATCTCCTTACCGCTACGGCGCGAGATCCGAACCTTCGTGCCGTCCTCGTTGATGCGGTAACCGACCCGTACCGGCTTGCCGTCCTCGACGATGGCGACGTTGCTGACGTGCAGCGGCGCCTCCATCGTGACGCGGCCGCTGTCCTGTCCGGCACGCTGCTGGTCGGCCTTGATGTTCTTGGTCATGAGGTTGACGCCCTCGACGACCACGCGCTCACGGCGCGGGTAGACGCGCAGGACCTTGCCCGTCGCGCCCTTGTCCTTGCCGGCGAGGACGATGACCTCGTCGCCCTTGCGGATCTTCATCAGAGCACCTCCGGCGCGAGCGAGATGATGCGCATGAACTTCTTCTCGCGCAGTTCACGGCCCACCGGGCCGAAGATTCGGGTGCCGCGGGGGTCCCCGCCGTCCTTGATGAGCACGGCGGCGTTCTCGTCGAAGCGGATGTAGGAGCCGTCGGGGCGCCGGCGCTCCTTGCGGGTGCGCACGACGACGGCCTTGACGATGTCACCCTTCTTCACGCCCGCGGCGGGAAGGGCGTCCTTCACCGTCGCGACGATGATGTCGCCGACTCCCGCGTAGCGCCTACCCGAGCCGCCGAGAACCCGGATGCAGAGGATCTCCTTCGCACCCGTGTTGTCGGCGACCTTGAGTCGCGACTCCTGCTGGATCACGTTGACTCCTGTTCGTCACACCGGTTCTGATCGCCCGCCCGCGGCGGGCGATCAGCCTGGTGGAACCAGTAATTACTTGGCCTTCTCGAGGATCTCGACCACGCGCCACCGCTTGGTGGCCGACAGGGGCCGGGTCTCCATGAGACGGACGCGGTCGCCGACGCCACACTCGTTGGCCTCGTCGTGCGCCTTGTAGTTCTTCGTGCGGCGGATCACCTTGTGGTACCTGCGGTGGGTGACGCGGTCCTCGACGGACACGACCACGGTCTTGTCCATCTTGTCGCTGACCACGAGCCCTTCGAGGACCTTGCGGCTGGGCCGCTTGTCGGTCTGCGTCGTCTGCTCGGTCATTCGTTGTCCTCCGCGGCGTCCTCGTCGACCGTGACGATGCCGAGCTCGCGCTCCCGCATCACGGTGTAGATGCGGGCGATCTCGCGCTTCACGGTGCGCAGCCGCCCGTGGCTCTCAAGCTGGCCGGTGGCGGCCTGGAAGCGGAGGTTGAACAGCTCCTCCTTGGCCTCCTTGAGCTTGGTGACCAGGACGTCCTCGGGCTCGGTCCGCAGGTCGTCGGCGGTCAGTCCCTTGGCCATCAGCCCTCACCCACTTCCCGCTTAACGATCTTGCAGCCCAATGAGCACAGCATCGGGAGCTTGTGAAGCTTGAACATCAGCCTTCACCGACTTCCCGCTTAACGATCTTGCACTTCATCGGGAGCTTGTGGATCGCGCGCATGAGGGCCGCGCGAGCGACCTCTTCGTTGGGGTACGACAGCTCGAACATCACGCGTCCGGGCTTGACGTTGGCCACCCACCACTCGACCGAGCCCTTACCGGAGCCCATGCGGGTCTCGGCGGGCTTCTTGGTCAGCGGCCGGTCCGGGAAGATGTTGATCCAGACCTTGCCGCCGCGCTTGATGTGCCGGGTCATCGCGATACGCGCGGCCTCGATCTGCCGGTTGGTCACGTACGCGCCCTCGATGGCCTGGATCCCGTACTCACCGAACGTGACCCTGGTGCCGCCCTTGGCCATGCCCCTGCGCTTCGGGTGGTGCTGCTTGCGGTGCTTGACCTTGCGAGGGATCAGCATGGGTTATTCAGCTCCCCTCACCCTGCGGAGCAGTCTCGGCCGTCTGCGCCGGCTGCTCGGAACTCTGCTGCTGCTGCTTCGGCGCGCCACCGCGCTCGCCGCCGCCACCGCCGCGCTCGCCGCCACGACCGCCGCGGCCGCCGCGGCCACCGCCGCCGCCACCGCGGCGTTCACCGCGGCGCTCCCGGCCGCCACCGCCGCCGGCGGCGCGCTGCTGCGCGGCCTGCTGCTCGCGCTCGGCGCGGGTCGACGCGGCCTCGCCCTTGTAGATCCACACCTTGACGCCGATGCGGCCGAACGTCGTCCGGGCCTCGTAGAAGCCGTAGTCGATGTCGGCGCGCAGCGTGTGCAGCGGGACCTGGCCCTCGCGGTAGAACTCCGACCGCGACATCTCGGCGCCGCCGAGCCGGCCGCCGCACTGCACCTTGATGCCCTTGGCGCCCGACTTCATCGCCGACTGGATCGCCTTGCGCATGGCGCGGCGGAACGCGACCCGGCTGGACAGCTGCTCGGCCACGCCCTGCGCGACGAGCTGCGCGTCGATCTCGGGGTTCTTCACCTCGAGGATGTTCAGCCGGACCTGCTTGCCGGTCAGCTTCTCCAGGTCGCCGCGGAGGCGCTCGGCCTCCGCGCCGCGGCGGCCGATGACGATGCCCGGCCGGGCGGTGTGGATGTTGACCTCGACACGGTCACGGGTCCGCTCGATCTCCACCTTGGAGATGCCCGCCCGGTCCATGCCCTTCTGCAGCATGCGCCGGATCTGGACGTCTTCCTTGACGTAGTCCTTGTAGAGCTTGTCGGCGAACCACACGGACTTGTGGTCGGTGGTGATGCCGAGCCGGAACCCGTGCGGGTTGATCTTCTGACCCACTACCGGGCCCTCCTCGTCTTCTTACCGCCGCCGGCCGTCGACGCAGCTTCATCGCGCGACTCCACGACCACGGTGATGTGGCTCGTGCGCTTGTTGATGCGGTAGGCCCGGCCCTGGGCGCGGGGACGGAAACGCTTGAGCGTCGGCCCCTCGTCCACCCACGCACGGCTCACGACGAGCGTGTCCGAGTCGAGCTTGAAGTTGTGCTCGGCGTTGGCGATGGCACTCGCCAGCACCTTGCCCACCGGCTCACTCGCGGCCTGGGGGGCGAACCGCAGCACCGCCTGTGCCTCCGCGGCTGGCAGGCCGCGGATGAGGTCCACCACGCGGCGGGCCTTCATGGGCGTGACGCGGACGAACCGCGCCTGGGCCCTGGCTTCCATCGCTGTTCCCTCTCTCCGTACGATCTACTGCTCAGCCGCGCCTGCTGCGGCGGTCTTCCTTCACATGGCTGCGGAACGTGCGCGTCGGCGCGAACTCGCCGAGCTTGTGCCCCACCATCGCGTCGGTGATGAACACCGGGACGTGCTTGCGGCCGTCGTGCACGGCGATCGTGTGACCGATCATGTCCGGCACGATCATGGAGCGCCGCGACCACGTCTTGATGACGTTCTTGGTGCCCTTCTCGTTCTGGGCGTCCACCTTCTTCATCAGGTGGTCGTCCACGAACGGGCCCTTCTTAAGGCTACGTGGCATGACGAGCGACTCCTACCGCTTCTTCTTGCTGCGACGACGGACGATCAGCCGGTCGCTCGACTTGTTCGCCTGTCGAGTGCGGCCTTCCTTCTTACCGGCCGGGTTCACCGGGTGCCGGCCGCCTGAGGTCTTGCCCTCACCACCACCGTGCGGGTGGTCGATCGGGTTCATGGCCACGCCGCGGACGGTCGGGCGCTTGCCCTTCCACCGCATGCGGCCGGCCTTGCCCCAGCTGATGTTCGACTGCTCGGCGTTGCCGACCTCGCCGACCGTCGCGCGGCACCGCACGTCCACCATCCGCATCTCGCCGGACGGCATGCGCAGCGTGGCGTACTTGCCCTCCTTGGCCAGCAGCTGGACGCCGGCGCCCGCACTGCGGGCGATCTTGGCGCCGCCGCCGGGCCGGAGCTCGATGGCGTGGATGACGGTACCGGTCGGGATGTTGCGCAGCGGCAGGCAGTTGCCCGGCTTGATGTCGGCGCCCGGCCCGTTCTCGACGCGGTCGCCCTGCTTGAGGTTGCGGGGAGCGAGGATGTAGCGCTTCTCGCCGTCCACGTAGTGCAGCAGTGCGATCCGCGCGGTGCGGTTCGGGTCGTACTCGATGTGCGCGACCTTCGCCGGGACGCCGTCCTTGTCGTGCCTGCGGAAGTCGATCACGCGGTAGGCGCGCTTGTGCCCGCCGCCCTGGTGCCGGGTCGTGATGCGGCCGTGGTTGTTGCGGCCGCCCTTCTTGGGGAGCGGACGCAGCAGCGACTTCTCCGGCTCGCTGCGCGTGATCTCGACGAAGTCGGCCACGCTGGAGCCGCGACGACCCGGGGTCGTCGGCTTGTAGTTACGGATGCCCATCTTATTCGTTCATCCCTTGTCTGTTCTCCGGTCGCCGGCCGTCAGGCCGTGCCGCCGAAGATGTCGATCCGCTCGCCCTCGGCAAGGCTGACGATGGCGCGCTTGGTGTCCTTGCGCTTGCCGTAGCCGAACCGCGTGCGCTTGCGCTTGCCCTGCCGGTTGAGCGTGTTCACGTTCGTCACCTTGACGCCGAACACCGCCTCGACGGCCTGCTTGATCTGCGTCTTGTTGGCGTCCGGGCGGACGACGAAGGTGTACTTGTTCTCGTCCAGCAGCCCGTAGCTCTTCTCCGAGACGACCGGCGCGATGATGACGTCGCGGGGGTCGGCGATCTTGTTCACGGCAGACCCTCCTTACTTCTTCGCCGCGCGCGAGATGAACTCGTCGTACGCCGTCTTCGTGAAGACGACGTCGTCGTTCACCAGCACGTCGTAGGTGTTGAGCTGGTCGGAGACGAGCACGTGCACGCTCGGCTCGTTGCGCAGGCTCTTCCAGGTCAGCTCGTCCTCGCGGTCCAGGACCAGGAGGACGCGCTTGGCCTCGGTGCCCGCTCCGTGCGCTTCGGAAAGCACTGTGCGCAGCGCGGCGAGCGCCGTCTTCGTCTTGGGGGTGTCGCCCTCGATGAGGTTGTCGACCACGTGGACCCGGCCGTACCGGGCGCGGTCCGACAGGGCGCCGCGCAGCGCGGCGGCCTTCATCTTCTTGGGCGTCTTCTGGGCGTAGTCCCGCGGCTGCGGGCCGTGCACGGCGCCGCCGCCGGCGAACTGGGGCGCGCGGGTCGAGCCCTGCCGGGCGCGGCCGGTGCCCTTCTGCCGGTACGGCTTCCGGCCGCCGCCGCGGACCTCGCCGCGCGTCTTGGTCGCGTGGGTGCCCTGCCGGGCCGCGGCGAGCTGCGCCACCACGACCTGGTGGATCAGCGGCACGCTGGTCTTCGCGTCGAAGACCTCGGCGGGCAGGTCGATGTCGAGCTTGGTCGTCACTTGCCCGTCCCCTTCACTGCGTCGCGGACCAGCACCACGGCGCCGTTGGGACCGGGAACCGCGCCCTTGATGAGCAGCAGGTTCTTCTCCGCGTCGACGGCGTGGAGGGTCAGGTTCTGCACGGTGGTGCGGGCGTTGCCGTGCCGCCCCGCCATCCGGAGGCCCTTGAAGACGCGACCGGGGGTCGCGCAGCCGCCGATCGAGCCGGGCGAGCGGTGCTTGCGCTGGGTGCCGTGCGAGGCGCCGAGGCCCTTGAACCCGTGGCGCTTCATGACACCGGCAGTGCCCTTGCCCTTGCTCGTCCCGGTGACGTCGATCTTCTGGCCGGCCTCGAAGACGCTGGCGGTGATCTCCTGGCCGAGTTCGTACTCGGTGGTGTCGTCTGCCCGCAGTTCGACGAGGTAGCGGCGCGGCGTGACGCCGGCCTTCTCGAAGTGACCCGTGCGCGGCTTGTTCACCTTGCGCGGGTCGATCTGCCCGAACCCGAGCTGGACGGCGGTGTAGCCGTCCTTCTCCTGGCTGCGGAGCTGGGTGACGACACACGGCCCGGCCTGGACGACGGTCACCGGAACGATCCGGCCCTCATCGTCGAAGACCTGGGTCATGCCGAGCTTCTCGCCCAGGACGCCCTTCCTCTGCTTACTCATCTCTCGGTGCGTCCCTTAGAGCTTGATCTCGATGTCGACGCCCGCGGGAAGGTCGAGCCGCATGAGCGAGTCGACCGTCTTGGGCGTCGGGTCGATGATGTCGATCAACCGCTTGTGCGTGCGCATCTCGAAGTGCTCGCGGCTGTCCTTGTACTTGTGCGGCGAGCGGATGACGCAGTACACGTTCTTCTCGGTCGGCAGCGGCACCGGGCCCGCGACCTTGGCGCCCGTCCGCGTCACCGTCTCAACGATCTTCTTCGCGGAGGTGTCGATGACCTCGTGGTCGTAGGCCTTGAGCCGGATGCGGATCTTCTGTCCCGCCATGGTGGCCTCGGTGTCCTTTGCTGTAGTGCCGCTGTTTTCTTCGGTGATCGTGGTGCGGCGGCCCGGCTTCGGGTTTCCCCGGCGGCCGGGCCGCCGCGACTACGAGCGTGTTACTTGATGATCTTGGTGACGCGACCCGAGCCGACGGTCCGGCCACCCTCGCGGATGGCGAACTTCAGGCCCTCCTCCATGGCGACCGGCTGGATCAGCTCGACCTTCATTTCGGTGTTGTCGCTCGGCATGACCATCTCGGTGCCCTCGGGGAGGGTGACCACGCCGGTCACGTCCGTGGTCCGGAAGTAGAACTGCGGACGGTAGTTGTTGAAGAACGGCGTGTGCCGGCCGCCCTCGTCCTTGGACAGGATGTAGACCTGCGCCTCGAACTCGGTGTGCGGGGTCGTCGTGCCCGGCTTGATGACGCACTGGCCGCGCTCGACGTCCTCGCGCTTGATGCCGCGCAGGAGCAGGCCGACGTTGTCGCCCGCCTGGCCCTGGTCGAGCAGCTTGCGGAACATCTCGACGCCGGTGACCGTGGTGCTCGTCGACTTCTCCTTGATGCCGATGATGTCGACGGTCTCGTTGACGTTGACGACACCGCGCTCGACGCGGCCGGTGACGACCGTGCCGCGGCCGGTGATCGAGAAGACGTCCTCGATCGGCATCAGGAACGGCTTGTCGATGTCGCGGACCGGCTCCGGCACGTTCTCGTCGACGGCGTTCATGAGCTCGACGATCTTCTCGGACCACGCCTCGTCGCCCTGCAGCGCCTGGAAGGCGGAGACGCGGACGACCGGGAGGTCGTCGCCCGGGAACTCGTACTCGGTGAGCAGCTCGCGGACCTCGAGCTCGACGAGCTCCAGGATCTCCTCGTCGTCCACCATGTCGCACTTGTTCAGCGCGACGACGATGTAGGGGACGCCGACCTGGCGGGCCAGGAGCACGTGCTCCTTGGTCTGCGGCATCGGGCCGTCGGTCGCGGCGACCACCAGGATGGCGCCGTCCATCTGCGCCGCACCGGTGATCATGTTCTTGATGTAGTCGGCGTGCCCCGGGCAGTCGACGTGCGCGTAGTGCCGGGCCTCGGTCTGGTACTCGACGTGCGCGATCGAGATGGTGATGCCGCGCTCGCGCTCCTCCGGCGCCTTGTCGATGTCCTCGAACGGCGTGAAGGGGTTGAGGTCCGGGTACTTGTCGTGGAGCACCTTGGTGATCGCCGCGGTAAGCGTGGTCTTACCGTGGTCGATGTGTCCAATGGTGCCGATGTTCACGTGCGGCTTCGTCCGCTCGAACTTGGCCTTCGCCACTGGTTGCTCCTTGTTGCGATCCTCGGCCGTGTATAGACGACCGCTTCGATGTACGTCCTGATGATCTGTGGGCAGGCCCGGACTATTCGCCCCGCGCCTTGGCGATGATCTCCTGCGCGACGTTCGACGGAACCTCGGCGTAGGAGTCGAACTGCATGGTGAAGACAGCCCGGCCCTGGGTCTTGCTTCGCAGATCACCCACGTAGCCGAACATCTCGGACAGGGGCACGAGCGCCTTGATGACGCGCATGCCGTGCCGCTCGTCCATGGACTGGACCTGACCGCGGCGGCTGTTGAGGTCGCCGATCACGTCGCCCATGTTGTCCTCGGGCGTGGTGACCTCGACCGCCATCATCGGCTCCAGCAGCGTGGGGGACGCCTTGCGGGCGGCCTCCTTGAACGCCATGGAACCGGCGACCTTGAACGCCATCTCCGAGGAGTCGACCTCGTGGTAGGCGCCGTCCTGCAGGGTGACCTTGACGCCCACCATCGGGTAGCCGGCCAGGACACCGAACTCGGCGGCCTCCTGGCAGCCCGCGTCGACCGACGGGATGTACTCCCGCGGGATGCGGCCACCGGTGACCTTGTTCTCGAACTCGTAGCCGTCGGACCCGCCGCCGAGCGGCTCCAGGTCGATGATCACGCGGCCGAACTGGCCGGAGCCACCCGTCTGCTTCTTGTGGGTGTACTCGACCTTCGCGACCTTCTTGGTGATCGTCTCGCGGTAGGCGACCTGCGGCTTGCCGACGTTGGCGTCGACCTTGAACTCGCGCTTCATCCGGTCGACGAGGATCTCCAGGTGGAGCTCGCCCATGCCGGAGATCACGGTCTGGCCGGTGTCCTCGTCGGTGCGGACCGTGAAGGACGGGTCCTCCTCGGCCAGCCGCTGGATCGCGGTGCTCAGCTTCTGCTGGTCGGCCTTCGTCTTCGGCTCGATCGCGACGTGGATGACCGGTGCCGGGAAGTTCATGGACTCCAGCACGATCGGGTGCTTGTCGTCGCACAGCGTCTCGCCGGTGGTGGTCTGCTTGAGCCCCATCACCGCGACGATGTCACCGGCGCCCGCGCGCTCGATCTCGGTGCGCTTGTTGGCGTGCATCCGGTAGATCTTGCCGATGCGCTCCTTGCGCTCCTTGACGGAGTTCATCACGTTCGCGCCGGACTCCATGACGCCCGAGTAGACGCGCACGAAGGTGAGCTTGCCGAGGTGCGGGTCGCTCATGATCTTGAATGCGAGCGCGGAGAACGGCTCCTCCTCGCTCGGCTTGCGCGTCAGCGCCTGCTCCTCGTCGCGGACGGCGTGGCCCTCGATGGCCTCGACGTCCAGCGGGGAGGGCAGGTACCGGACGATCGCGTCCAGGAGCGGCTGCACGCCCTTGTTCTTGAAGGCCGTGCCGCACAGCACCGGGGTGAGCTTGGCTGCGATCGTCGCGCGGCGGATGCCGGCGTAGAGCTGCTCCACCGTGGGCTCCTCGCCCTCCAGGTACAGCTCCATGATCTCGTCGTCGTTCTCGGCGAGGGTCTCGACCAGCTTGTCGTGGTACTCCCGCGCCGTCTCGGCGTGCGTGTCGGGGATGTCGACGACGTCGTACATCTCGCCGAGCTTGGCCTCTTCGTTCCAGACGAGGGCCTTCATCCTCACCAGGTCGATGACGCCCTTGAAGTCGGCCTCGGCGCCGATCGGCAGCTGCAGCGGCAGCGGGGTCGCGTTGAGCCGGTTCTCGATCATGTCGACGCAGCGGTGGAACTCCGCGCCGACCCGGTCGAGCTTGTTGACGAAGCACATGCGGGGCACGCCGTACCGGTCGGCCTGGCGCCACACCGTCTCGGACTGGGGCTCCACGCCGGCGACACCGTCGAACACCGCGACCGCACCGTCGAGCACCCGCAGGTTGCGCTCCACCTCGACGGTGAAGTCGACGTGCCCGGGGGTGTCGATGATGTTGATCGTGTGGTCGTCGTCGTCCACGGGCCAGTGGCAGGTGGTGGCGGCGGAGGTGATGGTGATCCCCCGCTCCTGTTCCTGCTCCATCCAGTCCATGGTGGCGGCGCCGTCGTGGACCTCGCCGATCTTGTAGCTGATGCCCGTGTAGTACAGGATCCGCTCGGTCGTCGTGGTCTTGCCCGCGTCGATATGGGCCATGATCCCGATGTTGCGGACCTTGGCCAGGTCTACACCGGTTTTGGTAGCCACTGTCGCGTCCTCGCGTCGTCTCGTCGTTGCAGTTCCGCCGGGATTACCAGCGGTAGTGGGCGAAGGCCTTGTTGGACTCCGCCATCTTGTGCGTGTCCTCGCGCTTCTTGACAGACGCGCCAAGACCGTTGCTGGCGTCGAGCAGCTCGTTCATCAGCCGCTCGGTCATGGTCTTCTCGCGGCGCTGCCGGGCGTACACCACCAGCCACCGCAGGGCGAGCGTGGTGCTGCGGGCCGGCCGCACCTCCACGGGGACCTGGTAGGTCGCGCCGCCGACGCGGCGGCTGCGGACCTCCAGGGTGGGCTTGACGTTGTCGAGCGCGCGCTTGAGCGTGACGACCGGGTCGTTGCCGGTCTTCTCGCGGGCGCCCTCCAGGGCGTCGTACACGATGTTCTGCGCGATCGAGCGCTTGCCGTCCAGGAGAATCTTGTTGATGAGCGCGGTGACCAGCGGCGAGTTGTACACCGGGTCAGCGATCAGCTGGCGCTTGCCAGCGGGGCCCTTGCGCGGCATCAGCTCTTCTCCTTCTTCGCGCCGTACTTGCTGCGCGCCTGCTTGCGGTTGCGAACGCCCTGCGTGTCGAGCGAACCGCGGATGATCTTGTACCGAACACCCGGGAGGTCCTTCACACGTCCGCCGCGCACGAGCACGATCGAGTGCTCCTGGAGGTTGTGCCCGACACCGGGGATGTAGGCCGTGACCTCGATCCCGCTGGTCAGCCGGACACGGGCGACCTTGCGCAGCGCGGAGTTCGGCTTCTTGGGCGTCGTGGTGTAGACGCGCGTGCAGACGCCCCGCCGCTGGGGGCTCTCCTTCAGCGCGGGCGTCTTGTTCTTGGTCACCTTGTCCGTCCGGCCCTTTCGGACCAGCTGCTGGATCGTGGGCACCGCGTCTCCGTCTTCCTCGTACCGAGCCGGTAAGTCTTCATCGCTGCAATCACCACCTCAGGCGAGGCTGTGACCTGCCGGTTTCCCGACCTCTCCGACCCACGCGGTCGGGCGTGTCGCCGTCTCACGGAAATACAACCGCGCGAAACCGACACAGACCGCCCGGCCCAAAAGGGGCCGAATCAAGCCGGGGAGTTGAGTCTCTTTCATCCGGTGCCCCGGCGGCCGAGACCACCGAGCTCACCGACGTGAAAAAGCCCATTGGATGCGGCGCTGGGGCTGGCCTGACTGGACCTCGCCGACGCACACGCATAGCCACCCGCACACAGCGGGCACAAGTGAAGAGGTTACCGACCGCTGCGCCAAAGTGCAAAATGAGGAGCGCATTACAGCGTGCCGCCCTCCGGCGCAAGCCCGCGAGGCGTGGAGCGCCCCGTTCCCCGGGATGTTCAACGCCCGGAGGCCCCCGGCCGTTCCCGCCGGTGAAGCGGGAAGACCCGTCGGCATTGTGTCCTACGTCCCCGCGGTTGGGGAAGACTTGGACCGGCTTTTACGCCGGTCCAAAAGGTCCTACCGGTCCCTACAGGACGAAGGCCACGATCGCCACCACGAGGATGACCACCACGGCGACGGCTCCGCAGATGAGCAGGATCATGTTCTTGCTGCTCTTGCCCTTGCTCTCCTCGCCCGTCCCGTAGGCGGGCTGCTGGCCGTACTGTCCCTGCTGACCATACTGCGCGGGCTGACCGGGCTGACCGGGCTGGCCGTAGGGCTGCTGCTGCCCGTACTGCTGCTGGCCCTGGGCCTGGCCGGCCTGCTCGCCGGGCTGGCCGTACTGCTGGCCGTACCCCGGCTGCTGCGCCTGCTGGCCGAAGTCCTGCTGCTGGCCGTAGGGCTGCTGCCCGAACTGCTGCTCACCGGGCTGGCCGGACTGGCCGGGCTGGCCGCCGTACGGCTCCGGCTGGCCGAAGCCCTGCTGCTGCCCGAACTGCTGGCCGCCCTGCTGCTGGGCCTGCTGGCCCCACTGCTGCTGGCCGATGTCCATCCGGGTGTGCTCGGCCATGCCCTGCGGGTCGGCCCCGCCCGGCGACTCGGCGCGGCCCTGGGACGGGTCGAACACCTCCGTCGCCCGCGAGTCCTCCACGCCGCCGGCCTCGGCCGGGGGCCGGTACAGGTCCTCCACCGGGTTGCCGGTCGGCTGCGAGCCCGCGCCGTACCCGGACTCGGGCGGCGGCACCATCATCGTCCGCTCGCTGTCGACCTGACCGGGCTGCCCGGGACGGCCGCCGGGCTGTGCCGACTCCGGCGACCACGGCTCGGGCGTGGCCGGCGGCGTCGGCGCCTGCCACGGCTCGGCCGGGGGCTCCTGCTTGCGCTCGGGGCCGGTGGCGACCGGGATGTCGGTGCCGGGCGACCAGTGCAGCGTCGCCTGGTCGTCCACGACGGGCCGCTGCCGCTCCCCCTCCGGGGCGGCGGCGCCGGGGCCGGGGACGATGAGCGTGCGGTCCTCCGACTGCTCGGGCTGCTGCGGCGCCTGCTCGGCGGCCGGGCCGGGCCGGCCGCCGTACGGCGGCGCCTGCTGACCGTACTGGGGCTGCTCCGGCGGGGCGCCGTGCGTCGGCTGCTGCGGGTATCCGGGCTGCTGCCCGTACGGCGGCGGCTGCTGCCCGTACTGGGGCTGCTCGGGCTGCTGGCCGTAACCGGGCTGGGGCTGCCCGTACTGCGGCTGCTCGCCCGGCGGGACGTACTGGTCCTGCGGGGGCGGGTATCCGCCCGGGGCGGGAG
>NZ_SMLC01000101.1 GCF_004349245.1 Actinomadura sp. 6K520
CGGCCCGTCACCAGAAGGAAGATCGTGGCTGGTCATCGTCACTCTGCTCAGTACCCGTTCTCGCCCTGTTCACATCAGTTAGGGAACTTCATCCCCTCGTGTCCCACCTGAGCCTGACACAGAGGGGATCGACGCCGCCGCGAACGCGGAGGTGTCGTGGTCGACTCCGACGTTCACCCAGCCTGCGTCGGCGGTCAGGTCGTAGATCCCATACGGTATCGCCTGCTGGACGTCCGGGCCGTTGAAGAAGAAGCTGTGGTCCTCGACCTCCACCGGCTCCCCCTGGGGCCGCCACTCCCGTCCGGGCATCGGCAGTCGGCCCAGCTGCTCGCGCTTCTTGGTGTCGACGCTGACGACCGGTTCCCCAGCCGCCTGATGTTCTTTGACCTGCTCGTTGATATAGCGGAACTGGGCATCGCGGTCAGGATGCTGCCTGCCCTCGAGGGTCTTGACGTTGCCCTGGAGACTGAACCCGTTGTCGCGAAGCAGCCTGCCGACCGTCGGCGCCGAAACCCGGTGTCCCTGCCGGGTCAGCTCCTCGGCCAGGTTCCGCAGCGACTTGGTGGTCCACCGCAACGGCGACATCGGATCACCCCGCTCATCGGGCTCGACCAGCGCCAGCAACGCCGACAAGAGTCCCGGATCCTGCTGCACGGCCTGCTTACGGCCGCCTCCCGCCCTGCGGACGCGTCCATCCGCGAGCGGGTCCTCTCCACCTTCAAGCTCGAACACGCCCTTGCGGACCGTGGTCTCACTGACCCCCGCGATCCTCGCTACGGCCCGCACCCCACCATGCCCGAGCAACCGCGCCTCGGCCGCCAGCAACAGCCGCCGCTGCCGTTCATTCAGATGAGGGAACAGCACCTCAAACTTCAAGCTCAACTGCTCTCGAACCCCGTCCGCAACGGCCATACCACCGCATCCAACCACCAACACGGAAGCACCGACTTATTTCTTTACGGCTTCACTACCTGCGCAACCTGCTCACCCGCGTGCCCAAGTCGGCGCAGCCGTGGGTGGCGACGCTGGTGCGCACCATCTTCGACCAGCCCGCCGCCGAAGAGGTCCACGCCCAGCACGCCCGCGTGGTCGCCTCGCTGGAGACCAAGCACCCTGAGGCGTCCGAGCACCTGGACGCCGCCCGCGACGACCTTCTGGCCTTCACCGGCTTCCCGCGCCAGCTCTGGCGGCAGATCTGGTCCAACTGTGAGCATCTTCGGGTGCTGTCCGGACGGGGGCCTGGCCCGTGGTCTAACTGGCCGTGCTGCCTTTGGATTGATCTGCCGGTCCTTGCTCCGGGCGGCGCTTGCTGCCGTCGGGCCGGCAGACGTGTCCCGATAGGGGCCTTGCCGTCACAAGGCACCGTCACAGTTCTGACCGCCACGCCGGCCCGACGACGGCAATCACCCCCCCCGATGCCGTTCCAAGGAGCCCGATGACCATCGTCAGCATGCACGATGCCGATGTCGACCACCAGGTGGAAGACGTCGTCCTGGGAGTCGACACGCACAAAGACATCCACGTCGCCGCGGTGCTCACCCTTACCGGCGGCGTCATCGCACACGCCTCGTTTCCGACCACGACAGCTGGCTACCAGCACCTCATCGCTTGGGCCCGCTCCTTCGGCCAGGCCCGGCGGGCCGGGGTGGAGGGCACTGGCTCCTATGGGTTCGCGCTGGCCCGAGTACTGCAGGCCGAAGGGCTGACGGTTCTTGAGGTCAACCGGCCCGACCGCGCAGTGCGGCGGCGACGCGGCAAGACCGACACCATTGACGCGGAGAACGCGGCCCGGGCAGTCCTGACCGGCGAGGCGACCGCGGTCCCCAAGGCCGCTGACGGACCGGTCGAGATGCTTCGGGTGTTCAAGATCGCGAAGGACTCAGCGATCAAGGCGCGCACTCAGTCGATCAACCAACTCAAAGCGTTGCTGGTCAGTGCCGATCCAGCCCTGCGAGACCAACTCACTCGACTGTCCAACCCACGGCTCATCACCGCATGTGCTGCCCTGGACCCCTCAACAGCCCTCGCCACCGCACACGCCACTCTCTATACCCTCAAGCTCCTGGCCGAGCGAATCCAGTACCTGACCGGCCAGGTCGACGAGCTCGCCAAGCACATCACTTCAGCAGTGGAGGCCGCCGCTCCTGCCCTCCTCCAGCAACCCGGCATCGGCCCCGACAGCGCAGCCGTCCTCCTCATCACCGCGGGTGACAATCCCGAACGGCTCACTAGCGAGGCATCCTTCGCCGCGCTCTGCGGTGTCAGTCCCATCGAGGCGTCCTCTGGCAAGTCGAACCGACGACGACTCAACCGCGGCGGCGATCGGCAAGCCAACGCAGCGCTCTACCGGATCGCCCTCAGCCGCCTGCGATGGGACGCGCGAACACAGGACTACCTGGCGAAACGCACCAGCCAGGGCAAGACGCGCCGCGAGATCATCCGCTGCCTCAAACGCTACATCGCCCGCGAAGTACACCGCCTCATCACCGACTCCAGCTCACCCTCGCCACAGACTTGACATCCATAGGGGCATCAATCCCCAGGAGCGGCTGAACAAAGAGATCCGTCGGCGCACCGATGTGGTCGGGATCTTCCCCGACCGGGCCGCGATCGTCCGCCTCGTCGGCGCGGTGCTGATGGAGCAGACCGACGAGTGGACCGAGGCCCGCCGCTACATGGGCTTGGAGTTCCTGGCCAAAGCCCGCCTTCGAGTAGTCGAGGGCAACACACCCGACCCCGAGATCGACCACCGAGAACTCACCGCTTAACCTGCAGAAACAGGATCACGCGAAGATCAACTCTTACACCACTCCAGTGGACGTGACCTCCTGCACTGCGTGCAGGATGCGGAACTGGGTGTCTTCGCAGATCACGGTGACGACCTTGCCGCAGTGGGTCTGTCCGAGGTGGAGTTTGCAGCCGGCGACCATCAGCGAGCCTTGGCTGGACACGACCCGCTGAACGAGAGCGGGGCCGGTCTCGGCGAGCGCGGTGGGGTCGCCAGCGCGGGCGCCTCGCGGGTGGGTGCGTTGGTCGCCGGTCAGAGGGCTGGGGCGGGTGCAGGCCAGCGCGCCATTGTCCAGGACGTGGATCAGGTGCGGGCCGATGCGCAGAGTGACGCGTCGGCCGGCGAGGGGGAGGCGGACGCTGATCTTTTTCCGGCCAGCGAGACCAGTCCGGCGGTGTTGACGGTGCGGTCGACCTCGACCAGCGCATCGGTGGGCAGTTGGCCGGTGGGCAGCGCGGTGGCCGGGGACGGTCGGCCGGCGGCGTGCGCCGCGGACGTGGAGGCGGCGAAGGTCGTCGCTGGTGAGGGTGACCGGGTGGGTTTTGATGAGCTGGTCGTGGTGGAAGACGTGCAGGGTGGTGGTGCTGGCCCAGACCGTCACCTGCCGTCCGGCCAGGGCGGGGCCGAGCCATATCTGCCGTCCGGCGGCGGTCATGTTGCCGCTGGACGGGACGGTGTGATCGAACTCCACTGCGGCCGGGACCGTGACCGGGACTGCTGCCGTCGGAACGGACGGGGCCGGTGGCGGACCGGCGGCGGGCACCGATGCCAGGTCGGCGGGCAGCCGCAACGGCAACGCTGCCGACAAGCTCTGCCCGGTGCCGGGCCGGGAGGTGAAGCGGTCGGCGGGAGTGGCCATGTCCAGGGCCTGGTGGGGGCGGGCGGTGTTGTAGTCGGTGACCCAGGCGTCCAGGGCGTGCTGGGCGTCGTGCAGGCTGGGGAACGGGGCGTGGACGTCCAGGAATTCCTCGCGGACGGTGCGGTGCCAGCGTTCGACCTTGCCGGTGGTGGTGGGTGAGCGGATCTTGGTGTGTCGGGCGGAGATGCCGTTGTCGCGGCAGATCCGTTCGAACAGCACCTCGACCGGGCGGGGGCGGGTGAAGCGGTCGGTGTACTGCTTGCCGTTGTCGGTCAGTACCTCCTCGGGCACCCCGTGCTCGGCCAGGGCCGCCGCGAACGCGGCGCAGACCGCGCGGGCCGAGGCCCGCAGCACCAGGTGAGCGATGACGATGAACCGGGAGTGGTCGTCGATGCCGCTGACCAGCTTGGCCTCCCGGCCGTCGGTGAGCATGACCCCGCCCATGATGTCGATCTGCCACAGCTGCATGGCTGCGTCGCGTTCCCACCTCTGATACGACGAGCGAGGCCGACGCCGCCCGCCGGGGATGACCAGGCCATTGCGGGCCAAGATCCGCGACAGCGTCGCAGTCGCCGGCACCGGATCCACCCCTTGGCGGGCCAGCTCATGCGCCAGCCGCGCCGGGCCCCACCGCGGATGGGCCCTGCGTAGGGCACACACCAGTGCCTCCACCTTGGCCGCCGTGCGATGCGGGCAACTTGCCGGCCGATGCGACCGGTCCGCCAACGCCATCAGCCCACCGGACCGATACCGGCCCAGCCAGGCGTGCACGCTCTGCCGCGACACTCCATACCGCGCGGCGACCTCGGTCACCGGGCAGCCCGCTTCTACTTCCAGCACAGCGCGATACCGCTGCTCCATGACGCTCAGCTCCACCAGCGCCAACCCGACCTCCCGCGCAACCGATCCAACGATCACGCGAAAGCCAAGCCAGCCGACAGGGCGTCAAGCATCAACCGATGCCGGAGTGTCAAGCATCAACCGAGGAAGGACGCACCGGGACCGGATGCGAGCTTTCATTACGTCTTCAATGGCGCCGCTACGCGTCGCCGGCGGCCGCCCGCCCCGGCGCGCCGGGCATGCGGCCTGTCCCGTCCGGTCCCGCCGCACCGGCCCGCACGGCCGCGACGACGCGGTGAGTCACCTTGCATGGGAAATCACTCAATGCCACGGAGTGTCTGCAGAGTGTAGCTGAAAAAATGTGTCTGGAAGTGGCCAGGTCAGTGGCGAGGATCCGAAGACAGCGCAGCTTCCAGCTTTGTATGATTTGCAACGCAAGAACCGACACAGTGCATACGGTTGCATCATCCAAGCTTGGGGGCAATGTGAATAGAGCGGTAGTCGTCGGGATTGACGATTATGCTGGCGCGCCTCTCTATGGCTGCGTCAACGATGCGACGGATGTGGCATCTTGTCTCTCGCTTGAACAGTATGATTTCGATACGACGATTCTGCTTAACAGTGGAGCTACGCGAAATAGCATACTTGAAGCAATTTCAGAATTAGCATACGCGAGTGAAGGAGAAAATCTTCTCTTCTACTTTGCTGGACATGGTGAAGTGATTGGCCAGGCTGGATATCTAGTCGCTCATGATGCCCGGCAATATGACCCCGGAATCTCGCTGGGCCATCTTGCGCAAATAATGGAATCGGCAAGTCATAACTACAATCATGTGATCACAATACTTGATTGCTGTCATGCTGGTTCCGCTTTCACCTGGAGCAGCAGCAGGCCCCTGCAAGCTGGCGACATCGAACGCGAAGTCCCAGCCGTTAACGAGAGTCGCTGCATCCTGGCAGCCTGTCGACCAGAGCAGACCGCTGACGAAGTTGACGGTTCGGGCGTGTTCACGGATGCATTGACTGACTGCCTGCTTGGTGCATCAGTGAACTGGGATGGCGACGTAACCCTTCTAGGGATCTTTGAATATATCGCCGCTAGTATCCCGTCAAATATTCAGACTCCAGTCTTCAAGGGTGATATAGCTGGAACCGTAGTGCTAGGTCGCGGATTCCCTCCTCGCCAAGGGCGTCCTATAGATAAGAGCGAGTTGGCGCGAACTCTAGCAAAAGCGCACCAGTTGGTTGACCAATATTACTACGAGCAACTTGCTGAGCTGTCTGAGCGTAATGTCAGACTAAACGGTGGTGCCAGAAAGTGCTCACTTAGTCTCGAATCAGTGGTTCAGTGGTTCTTGGAGACGGAGCAAGCCCTACCAGATATACGGCGAGAGCAGGCCTGGTCGGGTCTAGTCGGCCGAGTTCGTGAGTACAGAAAGAATCTGGCCGACATAAGTATTGGCGAACAGACTCGCTTCGGTCGAGTGGTAAGGCATCTCGGGCACGGCGGCTACGGCCATGTATGGGAGATTGCTACTGGGCAAGAGAAACGCCTCGCGCTTAAAGTATTTCACGGTAATGAACTCGACGATGACGTAAAAGTGCGGCGATTCGCCAACGGCTACGGTAACATGCGCAAGTTGGAACATCCGCGGATTGTGCGTGTCCATGACATTATGTCCGCCCCGTTCGGATTTGTCATGGATGCTATCCCCGGCGATAATCTTCGCAATACATATATCGATCGCACTGATCCTGAGGTCATGTTGCGTCTCATGCTCGACATTTGTGAGACAGTGCAATATGCGCACTCCCAGCAGGTAAAGCATCGAGACATTAAGCCTGAAAATATCATCGTCGAGATATCGAATGGTCAGCTGACGCCGTTCCTCACTGATTTCGACCTCGCCTACCATGAGACTAACAGGACGGTGACCACCAACATCGGCGTGGGCGGCGTCATCAACTATGCTGCACCTGAGCAGTTTTTCGAACCAAATGCCAAGACAGCTAGGAGTGAGAAGGTTGACATCTTCAGCCTAGCTCAACTGATGTTCTTCATTATTCTCGGCAGAGATCCAAGCGCCGACAACCATGCAAGCAACGTCGAAACCCTCAAGAGAGAACTCAGGAGTTGGATCGACGACCGGGCGGCCAACAGTCTTATCTCCCTATACCAGACTGCGACATCAAGACGACCAGCGGATCGTCCGGAATCAGTCATTGATTTTATGAGGCCTATTCACGCGGCAGAGGCCGTCATCCAAACCGCAAGCGGAACTGATCAAGTCGCTGAAGAGGACTACTGCCGGCGAGTAGGGCACCTTTATGCAGGGCTTGGTGGCTATACTGCCACTGACGGTGAATGTCGCATGAACAGCCTGTCGAACCAGGTTGAGATCATCGTTCGACTCAAGGGGCCCGCTGGAGCGAACAAAGTGGGGCTGGAGATCGAATTCTCCGTAACGGGAAAGCTTCCGGTTCCATCTTTGAAGTCAGGAAAGTCGGCGAGAGAGTCGATCAACGTGAGACTCGACAAGTCCTTTGGGAGGCTGGCGGGTGTGCGGCGACGTGCGGGTACCAAAGGAGCGTTTCAAACCTTTGCTGTAATCGATTCTGTGTCACTGGATAACGCGGGAGTGGCACTCGCTGTCGAGGTGATTACGACGACCATTGCTAGTATTGAGCAATGGTGATTGATCAATTTTCGGCCGTGGTCATCGTCCTCTCGTGAGAGAGGCGACGGGGGAAGCGCCGGAGGTACCTCGAGGCGGCACCACGTGGATGAGGCCGTCGACTGAACGAATCCGGCTGCACTCCGGGGCGGCTTGTCCTCGTATTGGTCGGGTTCCGTCGTGGGTGGCGGGGACGGTGGTTGCCCGATCGGTGAGGGCTTGGCGTCCTGGTGGGGTTGGGGGGAGTACAGCAGAGGAGTAGCGCAACAGAGGCTTACGACTGCTGGCACCGGCGACCAGGCGCACACGGGTCTACCTGCGGCGCGAGTGGCGATCTTGGGGCGGCCGGTTTCCTGTAAACAGAAGGTTAGGGCTCAAGTCCTCTCGCGGACCCCCAGTTCAACGCCCTCTTCCGATCACGGAAGCGGCTGTTTGCTAGCAGTGGCATACGCCGCATCCTCGATTTTCCCCGCGAAGATTGGGGCTGCTTCAACTGCTCGTTGACGACGTGCGCGTAGACCCGCAGCGTGATCGCTGGATCGGCGTGCTCAAGCCTGTCCGCGCCGACATGAACAGGGGCGTCCGCCAGGACCAAAGCCGTCGAGACCGCCGAGGTAGACGCCGGGAAGGTCGTCAGCGGAACGAGTATGGCTGCCCTCCTCCTCGCTGCCTGCGAAGGGTGAAACCTTCCTCGACGGGCCGAACGTGACACGGAGGGCCTTCTCGGCGATTCTTGTTCTTGTCGCGCAGACCGAGATAGCGAGGACTTCATCAGTAGGGTGGAACGCCACCGCAGCGCCCGGCAGTGAGCGTCAGAATCGCTCGTTGTTTGAAATGAACTGACCCTCGCACCCTTACGCCTTATCAGCTTAGTGTGGGATGCAAGATAGCTGGTAGAGCGCTACCTGTTGTGGATAACTTCCGCTCGGAAGATCACACTGGCCATGTTGGGGACCGAGCGCGGTCCCTCGAAAGCCAGGAGCGGAAATCCATGACGACATCCAAACGAGGCAGCGACGGCTCGGAGCCGCTGCAGCGTCGAGCGAAGCTCGGCGGAGGGCGGCGGCGAGAGCGGGAGTTGAGAATCCGGGTCGGTGACCAAGAGTACGAAGAGATCCACGAAGCGGCAACGCGTGCCGGGCTCGCCTGCAGCGCCTTCGTTGTGAAGATGGTTCGGACTGCGATTCGGGAGCGGAGGCCTGTCGACGGGGCGCTCGTCGCATTGCATGCCGAACTGCGCAATGCCAGCCGTCAGATCAACGCGGTAGGTATCAATCTCAACCAACTCGTGCGCCATGCCAACGCCCACGGCCAGGTCCCGGAATCGGTGACGTGGCTGGCGGCGTACTGCTTCCAGGTGGTGTGGCGGACCGAGGCCGTCATCGTCGAACTCGGTCGACGTCTACCGTGATCGCGAAGGTCACTCGCGGCGCCGATGTCGGCAACCTGCTGCGCTACCTGTACGGGCCAGGCAAGCGCAACGAGCACGCCGACCCCCACATCGTTGCCGGGTACCGGCACCCGGCCGCCCTGGAACCAGCACGGCGAGCGGACGGGAAGCGCGATCTCCGGCCGCTGGCCGAGGTGCTGCGGTCTCCGCTGGAGACGATGAAGCGGAGTCGGCCGGCCGAGCCGGTCTGGCAATGCTCGCTCCGCACAGCCCCCACCGATCGTCCCCTGACCGATGAGGAGTGGGCCGACGTCGCCGAGGAACTGATGCACCAGACCGGCATCGCACCACGGGACGATCCCGAGGCGTGCCGGTGGATCGCCGTGCGCCACGCCGACGATCACATCCATGTCGTGGCCACACTCGCGCGTGATGACGGCCGTCGACCGAACATCACCCGTGACTACCTCAAGGCCCGCAAGGCGTGCCAGACCGTCGAGCGACGGTATGGGTTGTGCCCTACCGCTCCTGCGGACCGGACGGCAGCACCGCGCCCTTCGCGGGCTGAGCTGGAACGGGCTCAGCGCGCCGGGTTGCAGGAGCCGCCCCGCGTCGCGCTGCGTCGGCACGTGGCCGCAGCCGCCGCAGCGTCCGACAGTGAGGAGGCGTTCTTCGCCGGCCTGCGCGAGGGCGGGCTGGCGGTACGGCTGAGATTCAGCGTCCGGACGCCAGGTGAGGTCACTGGCTACGCCGTCGCGATGCCCGAGTACACCAACTCGGAGGGTGAACCGATCTTCTTCTCCGGTGGCAAGCTCGCCGCCGACCTCACCTTGCCCAAGCTGCGTCATAAGTGGACGGACAGCGAGGTCCGCCGACCGGTGGCCCGGTCGCGAAGGTGGGCGACGGGCTCGTCCACCGACCACGAGGTGCGCGTTGCTGCCTACCAGGAGGCCGCCCGAGTAGCCGGGACAGCGGCTTGGCAGATGCGAGCCTTTCATGATCCAGGTGTCCGTGCTGACCTCGCAGCCGCGGCCGCTGACGTCCTGCACGTTACGGCGGACATCACCGGCAACCGCGAACTAGCCAAGGCCGCCGACGCCTACGACCGCGCCGCCCGAGAACCATTCGGCCGTCCACCACCGGGCACGCCGTACGGAAGCGCCCTGCGCGCAGCAGCACGGGCGCTTGCGATCACCAACGTCTGCTGGGGAGATCGACGCGAGCAGAAGCGGGATCTCACAGTTGATCTGCTGTTTCTCATCGCGAACATTGCAGATCTCATCGAATCGGTAGCGGAGCATCGTCTTGCTCAGCAGCGACTTGCCCAAGCCGATGCCGCACGCCGGGCCGCCGGGCGGCTGCACGGCGTCCGACGGACGGAACCCCGGCAAGCTACCTCCGCGCCACTCGAAGGGGAGCGGGCGATGGCACGTCTCGTGGCCGAGTCCTTCCCTGTGCCGCTGGTCGACGGGTTGAGGTCGACGGGCACCCGCGCAGCTCGTCCGTCCGAGAGGCCCTCGCATCGAAAGGGCGCACCCAGGCGCTGACCAGGGGGAGGGCGACTCGCCGATGCGTTCGCAATGGCGGAGTCATGATCACGGTGCGTGCACAATGACGGAGCGTAAACAATGTCATGAAGTGGCAGAGCTTCTGCCTGCCGCTCCCCATCAGGAAGGAAGGGTCATGTCCACGATCAACTCTGGCCCTCCCGCGGAGGGTCTGCACCATCAGGAGTGCACTAATGACCTTCGACCACACCCAGCCCGGCCGTGACGTCCAGACCGACTACGAGACCGAACAGTTCGCCCACGACCTGGAGAGCGCCGTCCGCTCGCTGAAGCAGGCCGTCGGCCAACCGCAGGGCCTTGCCGGGCCGGCGACCGTCTACGCAGTGCTGGACGCCATCCACGCAGCCGCCTCCGGCTTCGACCAACTTCTCCTGCAACTCGAACGCTTCCTCATGCGTCAGCACCTGGACGGACGACTCGTTCGTGACCACGGTGCGAGCCTCGACGAAGCACTCGATGCCTTCGGTCGCGCCATCCTCCACGCCCGCCACCAGGGCGCGGGATGCAGCGAGGCGGTCGACCAGGCCCGGAGCGCGATCAACCACGTTCACGGCAGCGGGATGTCGCCTGGAGGCGGCGCAACACCGTCCCCCAACCCCGTCGCTGAACCGGCGCCTGCGGCCACGCTCCGACGAACCGAGCCACGAGCGAGACATCCCGAGAACGGACGGTTGCGCACGAGATGGTTCGGCAACCCCCGGAGAGGGGCCGGAGCGTGAAGCAGATGAGCCACGATGAGCTGCTCGCGCTCCCCACCACGGTCAGCGTCGAGACCGCAGCCCGCGCCATCAGGCTCGGACGCACGCGCGCCTACCAGCTCGCCCGCCAAGGGCAGTTCCCCTGCAAGGTGATCCGCATCGGCGCCAGCTACCGCATCGTGACGGTTGACCTCCGGCGGCTGCTCGGCATCGAGCCGAGCTAGCGAGCCGTCCAACGAACGAAGGTCCGGTTCCCGTCCGGGAGCCGGACCTTCCGTGTTGAGGGTGCCAGGTTCGTCGGCGTGCTGATCTCCGACAGGGACGGTCAGACCATGATCACCAAGGTTCGCAGTTGAACCAGAATGCCGCCCAGACGTGCCAGATCCCAGTGACAAATGGGTGACAAATGATCTTGGAAGCGGCTCTCAAGATCGCCCCACAGGGCTCTGATCTGGGGAAACAGTGGAGCGGGCGACGGGAATCGAACCCGCGTAGCCAGTTTGGAAGACTGGGGCTCTACCATTGAGCTACGCCCGCGAGTGGACGGAGGGCGGTGGGCCCTCGATCGTCAGTCCGTAGCGTACAGGGTTCCGCGTGTGGACGTGCCGGGTGGTCCGGGTGCCGGGTAATGGAGCGGCGGGCCGGGGCGTTGGGGGCTAGACTCCGTCATCGTGTGCGGGCTGTAGCGCAGTTTGGTAGCGCACCGGCTTTGGGTGCCGGGGGTCGTGGGTTCAAATCCCGCCAGCCCGACAGGGAGGCCCCGGCCGCCGCCCGGTGCCGGGCGGCGGCCGTGCCGCGGTCAGGGGGCCAGGAGGGTACGGGCCTGAGCCGCCGCGGTCTTGAGGGCCGTCGGCAGGTTGGCGGGGTTGCGGCCGCCCGCGTTCGCGATCGGGCCCTTGCCGCCGGCGCCGCCGGCTATTTCGCGGGCCGCTCCGGTGAGCAGGTCCCGTGCCTGCGCTCCGGTGTTCGTCGCCGCCACGAGGGACGCCTTGCCGTCCACTTGCGTGCCCAGGATGACGACGCCGCGGTCCCGGCGGAGCTTGAGGATCCTGGTGGCGAGGGCGCGCAGGTCCCTGCCGTCGGGGACGCTTTGTGCGATGAGCCATCCGCCCGGTACCGGCTCGGCTTGGGCGGCCAGGCGTGCCGCGTGTGTGTCCAGTTCGGTCTGGCGGAGGTTCTCCAGTTGGCGCTTGGTCTCCGCGAGGGTCTCCAGGCGTTGGCGCAGGCGGTCGGGGGCCTGGTCGGGGCGGACGTTCAGAAGCGTCGCGAGTTCGTTGAGGATGTCGCGCTGGTGGTCGTGGTAGCCCAGGGCGTCGGCGCCGGTCAGGGCCTCGATGCGGCGTAGGCCGGTGCCGATGGACGACTCGCCGACTATCTGGACGGGGCCCGCCTGCGATCCGTGGCCGACGTGGGTGCCGCCGCACAGTTCACGGGACGCGTCGCCGATGTCCACGATCCGGACGGCCGGGCCGTATCGCTCGCCGAACATCGCCACCGCGCCTGAAGCCTCCGCTTCCGCGCGGGTCGCCTCCCAGGCCGTGACCTCGGGATCGTCCAGCAGGTAGTCGTTGACGAGGGTCTGGACCAAGCGGGTGTCCACGGGGGAGAAGTGGGCGAAGTCGAAGCGGAGACGGCCCGGCTCGACCCGTGAGCCTCGCTGGGACGCGTGTTCGCCCAGGTGGCGGCGCAGCATCGCGTGCAGGACGTGGGTCGCGCTGTGGGAGCGTGCGGTCGCGGAGCGGCGGGCGGCGTCGACGGTCGCCTCTGCCTCCTCGCCGGGACGCACCTCGCCGGCTGTGACGCGGACCGTGTGCACGTGGAGGCCGTCGAGGCCGAGGCGGGTGTCCAGGACGTCCAAGGTCGCGGCCGAGGTGCGCAGGGCGCCCGTGTCCCCGACCTGGCCGCCCGATTCCGCATAGAACGGGCTGCGTGCCAGGATCACCTCTAGTTCGTCGCCCTCGCCGGCGATGTCGATGGGTCCCCGCGGGGCCAGGAGGGCCAGGACGCGCGTTTCCGCCGTCGTCGAGGAGTAGCCGACGAAGTCCGTGAGGCCGTGCTCGGCGGTCACGGTGCGGTAGAGGTCTTGGCGCGCGACCGCGCCGCCCTTCCTGGAGTGGCCGGCTCGGTGCGCCTGGCGGCGTTGCGCTTCGAGGAGTTCCGCGAACTCGTTCTCGTCGACGGTGAGGCCCGCCGAGCGCGCGGCGTCCAGGGTCAGGTCGATCGGGAAGCCGTAGGTGTCGTGCAGTTCGAATGCGGTCCGTCCTGGGATGGTGGTCTTTGCCCGGCTGATCGCCGAGTCCAGGAGCCGGGAGCCCTGGCGGAGCGTCCGCTCGAAAGTCTCTTCCTCCGCGGTGACGACCTGGCGGATCAGCTCGGAGCGGTGGGTCAGCTCGGGCCAGGTCCCGCCCAGGGTGTCGATGACGCTGGACGTCAGCGCCGGCAGGGCGAGGTCCTCGATGCCGAGTCTGCGTGCGTGCCGGATGGCGCGGCGCATCAGGCGGCGCAGCACGTAGCCTCGGCCGTCGCGGGCGGGCAGCACGCCGTCGGCGATGAGGAACGCGATCGAGCGGGAGTGTTCGGTGACGACGCGGAAGGACGTGGCGTCCGCTCTGTCGTATTCGCGGCTCGCCATTTCCTGGACGAGCCGGAATGTCGGCGCCAGCAGGTCGGTCTCGCAGACCGTGTCCACGTTTTGCAGGATCGCGGCGAGACGGTCGAGCCCGAGCCCGGTGTCGATGTTCTTCGCGGGCAGCTCACCGAGGATCGGGTAGTCGTCCTTCCCGGTGCCCTCCCCACGGAGGTTCTGCATGAAGACGAGATTCCACAGTTCCTGGTAGCGCTCGCCGTCCACGGCGGGCCCGCCTTCGCGTCCGAAGGACGGCCCCCTGTCGTAGTGCAGTTCGGAGGACGGGCCGCATGGGCCGGGCATGCCCATCGACCAGTAGTTGTCCGCCATGCCGAGCCGCTGGATCCGTTCCAGGGGAACGCCGACCCGGCGCCAGAGGCGCACGGCCTCGTCGTCATCCAGGTACACGGTGACCCAGAGGCGCTCGGCATCGAGGTTGTAGTGGCGTGTGAGCAGTTCCCACGCCCAGGAGATCGCCTCCGCCTTGAAGTAATCGCCGAAGGAGAAGTTGCCGAGCATTTCGAAGAACGTCGCGTGCCGGGTCGTGCGGCCCACGTTCTCGATGTCGGACGTACGTGCGCACTTCTGCACGGACACCGCACGTGGGTGTTCCGGCGCGGTCTCACCGAGGAAGTGGGGCTTGAACTGGTTCATGCCCGCGTTCGCCAGCAGAAGCGTGGGGTCGGACGGGATCAGCGGGCTGGACGGCACGACGCGGTGGTCGCGCTCTTGGAAGAAGTCAAGAAACGTCGAGCGAAGGTCGGTCGAGCGCATGGGACGGCCTCACGAGGTCGATGGGATGACGGCGCACACCGCCGAGCCGGGCCGGGCACGACTGCTCGTTCCCCAGCTCGGCGCGGCTAGCTCGCCGTCCCACCTCGTGAAGGTCCATCGCCTCAAAGCTAACGCGCCATGGCCGGCGATGGCACGTGGATTTCCCGCCGCGTCCGTTCCGCCGACCACGCCTTCACTGCTTCATTTCGCCTGGATCGCCGCCATCTCCTCGGCGCGGGCGTCGTACTCGGCTCGGGCGGCGTCGATCTCATTGCGGTGGGACTCCGCCCATGCGACGAGGGTGCTGGCCGCGGCAATGAGCGTCGCGCCCATGGGGGTGAGGGAGTACTCCACGCGTGGCGGCATCACCGGGTACACGGTCCGGGTGACGATGCCGTCGCGTTCCAGGCCGCGCAGGGTGACGGTGAGCATGCGCTGGCTGATGCCGTCGATCTCGCGCTTGAGCTCGGTGAACCGCATGGTCTGCTCGCCCAGCAGCGAGACCACCAGTAGCGACCACTTGTCGCCGACCCGATCGAGGATCTCCCGTGCCCGGCATGCATGGGCCGTCCGCTGCATGGTTATCTCCAGGTGACCAGGGCAGAAAAAAGTGCCTTCTTGTGCCGACTCCGCGGGTGTCCGCACCATGGGGGCGGTTCCTCTTCAGAACCGCCTTACCTTTCATAACCCAAGGAGACACGATGAAGGCCCAGCTTGTCGAGATCCCCGGTTACGTCGCCGGTACATGGACCATCGACCCCGCCCACAGCAACGTCGGCTTCACCGTCCGGCACCTGATGGTCAGCAAGGTCCGCGGGCGCTTCGGGACGTTCGAGGGCACGATCGTGACCGGCGACGACCCCCTCGACTCGTCGGTGAGCGCGACGATCGACCTGGCGTCGATCGACACCGGCATCGCCCAGCGGGACGCGCACGTCCGGTCCGCCGACTACCTGGACGTGGAGAAGTACCCCACGATGACGTACCGCTCCACCGGCTTGCGCCCCGACGGGGACGACTTCGTCCTGGACGGCGAGCTGGCCTTGCGCGGCATGACCAAGCAGGTCCCGCTCAAGCTGGAGATCGGCGGCTTCAGCCCCGACCCGTTCCTGGAGGACCCGTTCAAGGGCGCCCGGGTGGGGTTCACCGCGACCGGTGAGATCAGCCGGCTTGAGTTCGGTGTCGGCGACACCGCGAAGGTGCCCGGTGGGGCGGGCCTCGGCCTGGGGGAGAAGGTCCAGATCACCCTGGAGGTCCAGGCGGTGCTCCAGAACACGTGACAGGGCAGTGCGCCGGGCGGGCGGCTCCAAGCGCCGCCCGCCCGGCCGGTTCACGATGCGGTGGCGAGGAAGGCGGTGAGCGCGGCGGTCAGTTCGGCGGGGGCGTCCTCCTGCACGAGGTGGCCGGCACCGTCGATCAGGTGGAGCCGCGACCCCGGGACGAGCGCGGCCAGCTCGTGGGCCTTGGCGACGGGTATCCAGGTGTCCGATGCGCCCCAGCAGATCAGGACGGGGAGCTCCAATTCGCCGTAGCGGCTCTGGATCTCGTCCGTGTACCGCTGGTCCGCCTGGGCGATCTGCCGGTAGAAGGCCGGCTGGCCCGCGTCCCCAAGCCAGGGGTCCACGAGCGCCTCCAACACCGCCGGGTGCAGACCGCGGTGGCTCGCGGACGACACGTACTCCCGGACGAGCGCCCCATGCAGCGCCGGTGGAAGCTGCTCGAACACCTCCGCATTGGCCCCGACCAAGCGGAAGAAGGGGGAACCCCAAGGAGCGAGGGCGACGGGATCGACCAGCGCAAGGGCACGGTAACGGGCGCCGTGCAGGAGATGCGCCCGGAGGGCGACGGCCCCACCGAAGTCATGCGCCACGACCATCGGTTCGTCCAGTCCCCAGTGGGCCAGCAGCTCGATGAAGACACGGCCCTGCGCGGCGAGCGACACGTCCTGCCCCTCGCTCATCTCGGACGTCCCATAACCCGGCATGTCCCACACGTACACGCGATGGGTCGTCGCCAAAGCGCGCGCGACACCACGCCACACAAAGGACGAGAACGGCGTGCCGTGCAGCAGGACGACTGGGGCCGCGTCCTGGTCCCCGAGCACGTCCCACCGAACCTCACCCGAACCGCTCCGGTACGTCCTGCCCGGCTTCCAGTCCCGCACAACAGCCCCCAACGTCGGTAACGATCATGACCGACCGTACTCGGTGTTCCGGGCATGGAACGGGCCCCTGACCGCTCTCCGTGGTGGTCAGGGGCCCGATGTCTCGGCTGCCGCAGGAGGCTGGGAGGTCCCCCTTCTGCGAACGGCTAGCCGAGACCGTTCTTGATCGCGGTGATCAGCTCACCGTTCGGCGTGTCTCCGCTGAGTTCCCAGAAGAAGGCGCCCGCCAGGCCCTCGTCCTGGGCGTAGGCCATCTTCCCGCCGATGGTGGACGGCGTGTCGTAGCTCCACCACTGGCTGCCGCACTTGGCGTAGGCGGTGCCGGCGACGGTGCCGTTCGCGGGGCACCGGCCCTTGAGGACCTTGTAGTCCTCGATGCCGGCCTCGTAGGTGCCGGGTGCGGCGCCCGTCGCGGTCCCGCCCGGCTCGGACTGGGTGACGCCCGTCCAGCCGCGGCCGTAGAAGCCGATGCCGAGCAGCAGCTTGCTCGCCGGGACGCCCTTGGCCTTCAGTTTGGCGATGGTCTCGGCCGAGTTGAAGCCCTGCTGCGGGATGCCCGGGTAGGACGTGAGCGGCGAGTGCGGTGCCGTCGGCCCCTGGGCGGCCCAGGCGCCGAAGTAGTCGTAGGTCATCGGCATGAACCAGTCGGCGTGCCGGGCGGCGCCCGCGTAGTCGGTCGCGTCCATCTTGCCGCCGGGGCTGGCGTCGGCGGTGATCGCGGCGGTCACGAGGTTGCCGGAGCCGAACCTGGACCGCAGCGCCGACAGCAGGTTCCCCAGCGCGTCCGGGCCGCTGCTGTCGCAGGTGAGGCCGCAGGCGTTCGGGTACTCCCAGTCGATGTCGATGCCGTCGAACACGTCCGCCCAGCGCGGGTCCTCGACCAGGTCGTAGCAGGACTCGGCGAACGCGGCCGGGTTCTGGGCGGCCTGCCCGAACCCGCCGGACCACGTCCAGCCGCCGAACGACCAGACCACCTTCAGGCCGGGGTGCATCCGCTTCAGCTTGCGGAGCTGGTTGAAGTTGCCGCGCAGCGGCTGGTCCCAGGTGTCGGCGACGCCGTCGACGCTGTCGGCGGCGGTGTACGCCTTGTCGGTCGCCGCGTAGGCGTCGCCGATCGTGCACTTGCCGCCCTGGACGTTGCCGAACGCGTAGTTGATGTGGGTGAGCCGGTCGGCGGAGCCGCTCGTCTCGATGTTCTTGACGTGGTAGTTGCGCTGGTAGACGCCCCACTCGGCGAAGTACCCGATGACCTTGCCGCCGGCGTCCCCGGGGTCGCCGCCCTCGCTCGTGGTGACCGAGACGGCGCCGGACGCGGGGGAGGTGTTCCCGGCGGCGTCCCGGGCCCTGACGGTGAACGTGTAGGCGGTCCCGGCCGACAGGCCGCCCACGGTCGCGCCGGTGCCGGTCACCGAGGCGGCCTTCGTCGCGCCGTTGTAGACGTCGTAGCCGGTGACGCCGACGTTGTCGGTCGCCGCGTTCCACGCCAGCGACACGCTGGTGGCGGTCTTGCCCGTGGACCGGAGGCCGGACGGAGCGGTCGGGGCCTCGTCGTCCTCGCCGGGCCCGCCGGAGCCGTCGCAGGCGGCGCCGTTGACGGTGCAGCCGGTCAGCCAGCCGGGCCCGGTTCCGTTGAACCCGAAGCTGGTGCCGGCACCGGCGGCGAGGGTCGCGTTCCAGCCGGGGTTGGTGAACGTGTAGCGGTCGCCCGAGACGGTCCTGGTGGCGTTCCAGGCGGTGGTGATGGCCGTGCCGGGCGGCAGGTCCAGCTCGACCGTCCAGCCGTTCAGGGCCGTGTCCGTGCCGTTGGTGACCGTGCACGCGCCCTCGAAGCCCGTGCCCCAGTCCTGGGTCTTGGTACAGGTGGCGGTGACCGTCCCGGCCGACGACGCAGGGGGCGCCGTCAGCAGGGCGGTGGCGACCGCCAGCGTCGTCGCGCCGGCGAGCCCGATGGCCCGCCGTCCGCCCGGTCTTGACATGATTCTCCGTTCGTTCGGCCCCCGAGCAAACAGGAATCCCCGCGCAATTCTTAGGAAACTTTCCTAAGAATTGGCCAGATGGTAACCGGGTGGAACGGTGCGTTCAAGGGGGTGCCGGACGTCCGGCCACCGCCCGGTCCGGTGGTCTAAGCGGCTGCCTGCACACGTACGGGCGGGCGCTCCGAAAGAATCTTCACGGCGTCCCGAACCAGCCGGGGACGTCCAGTCGCCACAGCTCGGCCGGCGTGACCTCGCGCAGGTCGTGCTCCATCGCCCGGACCCGGTCCGCGCCCAGCCGCCGCACCCAGTCGTCCCGGATCCGCTCGAAGATCCGCTCGGAGCGGTCCAGGCAGTCCACGCCCCGCGCCGTCAGCCGCACGATCCTGCGGCGGGCGTCGGACGGATCGGCGGTGCGCGCCACATAGCCCATCCGCTCCAGCGACTCGACCATCTTGCCCGCCGCCTGCTTGGTCACCCCGAGCGACCGGCCGAGCTCCACGGCCGTCGTGCCGTCCGGGCCGACGGCCTGGAGGACGAAGCCGTGCGTGGGGCGCAGGTCGGGGTGCCCCTGCGCGGCCAGCTCCGCGTGCAGCTCATCGATGATCACGCGGAAGGCGAGGAACAGCCGCAGCGGCAGCTCGAAGCCGGGGGCGTCGTTTGACATAAAAGACAACCTCGTTGACTATATGGACAACCACATTGTCCAAGTTAGGGGATCGGGACCCATGACGCTCATCCGCGCCGCCGAAAGCCGCCGCACCGAGACGCCCAACGGCACCATGACCACCTTCGCCACACCCACCCAGGGCGGCACGGACGGCCTCGCCGTATGGCGCGTCGACATGGCGCCGGGCAGGACCGGCCCGCTGCACGCCTTCGACACCGAGCAGGTCTGGACGTTCCTGCACGGCACCGCCACCATCGAGCTGGACGGGCGGAAGCTGGCGGCCGCCGCCGGCGACACCGTGGTCCTGCCCGCCGACGCGCCGCGCCGGCTGACCGCGCCGCCCGGCGCCGGGTTCACCGCCATCGTCGCCGCCCACGCGGGCTGCCTCGTCTACGACCCCGAGGCCGTCGTCGACGAGGACAGGTGCGACATCGCCCCGCAGGGCGACGAGCGCCTCGTCCCGCCCTGGGCCCGGTGACCGTCCGGCGCGGGAGCGGCGCCGTCCGCCGCTTCCCGCCGCGGGCCGTCAGGCGCCCAGGTAGGCGAGGACGGCGAGGACGCGCCGGTTGTCGTCCTCGGACGGCGGCAGCCCGAGCTTGCCGAAGATGCCGTTGGTGTGCTTGCTGACCGCCTTCTCGGTGATGAACAGCTTCCCGGCGATCGCCGCGTTCGACCGGCCCTCGGCCATCAGCCCGAGCACCTCCCGCTCGCGGGGGGTCAGCCGCTGCAGCGGCTCCTCGCGGGAGTGCCGGGTCAGCAGCTGCGACACCACGTCCGGGTCGAGGGCGGTGCCGCCGTCCGCGACCCGGCGCACCGCCTCCACGAAGACCTGGACGTCCGACACCCGGTCCTTCAGCAGGTAGCCGATGCCGCCCCGGCTGTCGGACAGCAGCTCCCGCGCGTACAGCTGCTCCACGTGCTGCGACAGCACCAGCACCGGCAGCCCCGGGACCTCCCGGCGGGCCTCCAGCGCGGCCTTCAGGCCCTCGTCGGTGAACGTCGGCGGGAGCCGCACGTCCACCACCGCGACGTCCGGGCGGTGCGCGGTGAGCGCCCGCAGCAGCGACGGCCCGTTGTCGACGGCCTCGACGACCTCGAAGCCGAACGCGCCGAGCAGGCGGATCAGTCCGTCCCGGAGGAGGGCGAGGTCTTCGGCGATGACAACGCGCACGGCAGCTCCATGGTCACGACGGTGGGTCCGCCGGGCGGGCTCGTCACGGCCATCGTCCCGTCGAAGGCCGCGAGCCTCCGCTCGATACCGCGCATGCCCGATCCCCGTGCGGGGTCCGCGCCGCCCGTCCCGTCGTCCCCGATGATCATAAGCAGCCGGCCGTCCGAGTGCTCGATCTGGAGCCAGGCCCGCCGCGCAGCCGAGTGTTTCACGACGTTGGCGAGCATCTCCGCCACCGCGAAGTACCCGGCCGACTCGACGGGCGCGTCCAGGCGTCCCGGCAGGTCGATCTCGACGTCCACGGGCAGCGGCACCGAGAGCGCCAGCGCCCGGACGGCCCCGTCCAGGCCGCGCTCGGCCAGCACCGGCGGATGGATGCCGCGGACCAGGTCGCGCAGCTCGGTCAGGGCGGTGCCGCTGGCGGCGCGGGCCTCGGCGAGCAGCTGCCGCGCGGTCTCCGGGTCGTGCTTCATCATCTCCTCGGCGAGCCCGATGCTCATGCTCAGCGAGACGAGCCGGGCCTGCGCGCCGTCGTGCAGGTCCCGCTCGATGCGGCGCAGCTCGGCGGCCGAGGCGTCCACGGTCTCCGACCGCGTCTCGGTGAGTTGCTGCACGCGCGCGGCCAGCGCGCCCCGCGTCGGCGCGAGCAGTGACCGGCCGAACAGGGCGTGCGCCTTCAGGAACGCCCCGCCCAGCGGGACGGACGCCGCCGTCAGCGCGGCGGCGAGGACGATCGTCCCCGCGATCCCCGCCGCGCCGTAGTCGGTGATCAGCCAGAACGGGCCCCAGCCGTAGTCGGTCAGCAGCGCGATCCACCAGGCCGCGAACATGCCCTCCAGCCCGTACACGGTCAGGCCCGCCGCCAGCACCCCGAGGACGAGCGCGACCGGCACGTTCAGCAGCGACCACAGCAGGTCCCGCCACGTCGCCGGGTCGCCCAGCACCCATCTGAACCGGCCGACCGGACCGGACGTGCCGGTCGGCTCCGGCCGGTACGGCACCGGGATCCGCACGCCGTACCAGTTCTCGGCCAGGTTGCGCTGCAGGTTCGCCACCGCGCGGATCGCCAGCAGCACCGCCGGCGCCAGCACCACCCCGACGCCCAGCGGGATGAAGACGATCGACAGCACGGCGAGGATGAACAGCGGCAGGTTCAGCGTGTACGCGAGGACGATCTGGGCCACTCCACGGAGGACGTTGACGACCACTCCCCGGGCGAGCCCGCCCATCCGGCCGATGAATGGCTTGCCGTCGTCCACAGGTCCTCCAGGGTTCCTTCGGGAGACCCGCCGCGCGGTCCCGCCGTGACCATTGTGTCGCCGGATCCCGGGTCGCCCAGTAGGGGAAAGTCCCCGATCGGGGCGGATCATGGGGGAGTTAGCTCTACCCTCTGCGGGGAACCGGCAGGGTGCCCGACCGGGCCGTCATGCCCCGCCGACAAGACAACGAAGGCCCGTTCCCTGGACAATGCACGCTGACATCCAGGGGAGAAAGCGAATCCAAGCTGTGACAGCGACCACCAGCCAGACGTCCACCGGCCAGCAGGGCTCCCAGCCCGGGGTCCGGCCCATCACCCAGCGCATCGCCGAGGAGATCGGCGTCGGCGAGGGGCAGGTGCGGGTCGCGGTGGACCTGCTCGACGGCGGGGCGACCGTCCCGTTCATCGCCCGCTACCGCAAGGAGGCGACCGGCACCCTCGACGACGCGCAGCTCCGCGCGCTGGAGGAGCGGCTGCGCTACCTGCGCGAACTGGACGAGCGGCGCGCCGCGATCCTGGAGTCGATCGAGTCGCAGGGCAAGCTCACCGACGAGCTGAGGGCCCGGATCACCGAGGCCGACTCCAAGGCGCGGCTGGAGGACATCTACCTCCCGTACAAGCCGAAGCGGCGCACCAAGGCGCAGATCGCCCGCGAGGCCGGTCTCGAACCGCTCGCCGAGCTGCTGCTGGGCGACCCGTCCCACGACCCGCAGGCCGCCGCCGGCGACTACGTGGACGCGGACAAGGGCGTCGCTGACGCGGCCGCGGCGCTGGAGGGCGCGCGGGCCATCCTCGTCGAACGCTTCGCCGAGGACGCCGACCTCATCGGCGCGCTGCGCGAACGCATGTGGAACCGGGGCCGGGTGGTGTCCCGCGTCCGGGACGGCAAGCAGGAGGCGGGCGCGAAGTTCTCCGACTACTTCGACTTCGCCGAGCCGTTCACGAAGCTGCCCTCGCACCGCGTCCTCGCGCTGTTCCGCGGCGAGAAGGAAGAGGTCCTCGACCTCGACCTGGAGCCCGAGGAGGCCCCGCAGGAGGGCGCCCGCAGCTCGTACGAGGCGGAGATCGCCCGCCGGTTCCAGATCACCGACCAGGGCCGCCCGGCCGACAAGTGGCTGTCGGACGCGGTCCGCTGGGCGTGGCGCACGCGCATCCTCGTGCACCTCGGCATCGACATGCGCACCCGGCTCCGGCAGGAGGCCGAGGACGAGGCGGTCCGCGTGTTCGCCGCGAACCTGCGCGACCTGCTCCTCGCCGCCCCCGCCGGAACCCGCGCGACGATGGGCCTGGACCCCGGCCTGCGCACCGGCGTCAAGGTCGCCGTCGTGGACGCCACCGGCAAGGTCGTCGCCACCGACACCATCTATCCCCACGAGCCCCGCCGCAGGTGGGACGAGTCGATCGAGACGCTCGCGCGCCTGGCCCGCGAGCACCGGGTCGACCTGGTCTCCATCGGCAACGGCACCGCGTCGCGGGAGACCGACAAGCTCGCCGCCGACCTGATCGCCCGGCACCCGGACCTGAAGCTCACCAAGATCATGGTGTCGGAGGCGGGCGCGTCGGTGTACTCGGCCTCCGAGTACGCCGGACGCGAGCTCCCCGGCATGGACGTCTCACTGCGCGGCGCGGTCTCCATCGCCCGCCGCCTCCAGGACCCGCTCGCCGAGCTGGTCAAGATCGACCCGAAGTCGATCGGCGTCGGCCAGTACCAGCACGACATCTCCGAGGTGAAGCTGTCCCGCTCGCTCGACGCCGTCGTCGAGGACTGCGTGAACGCCGTCGGCGTCGACGTCAACACCGCCTCCGCGCCGCTGCTCACCCGCGTGTCGGGCATCGGCGAGGGGCTCGCGGAGAACATCGTCGCCCACCGCGACGCCAACGGGCCGTTCCGGACCCGCCGCGGGCTGAAGGACGTCCCGCGGCTCGGCCCCAAGGCGTTCGAGCAGTGCGCGGGCTTCCTGCGCATCCCCGGGGGGGACGACCCGCTCGACGCGTCCAGTGTGCACCCGGAGGCGTACCCCGTCGTGCGCCGGATCCTGGACACCGCGGGCAAGGACATCAAGGGGGTCATCGGCAACACCGCCGTCCTGCGCGCCCTGAAGCCGGCCGAGTTCGTCGACGGCACGTTCGGGCTGCCGACCGTCACCGACATCCTCGCCGAGCTGGAGAAGCCCGGCCGCGACCCGCGCCCGGCGTTCAAGACCGCCACGTTCAAGGAGGGCGTCGACAAGCTCGCCGACCTCGAACCCGGCATGATCCTCGAGGGCGTCGTCACCAACGTCGCCGCGTTCGGCGCCTTCGTGGACGTGGGCGTCCACCAGGACGGGCTGGTCCACATCTCCGCGATGTCGGACAAGTTCGTGTCGGACCCGCGCGACGTCGCCAAGCCCGGCGACATCGTCCGCGTCAAGGTCCTGGACGTCGACCTCCAGCGCAAACGCATCTCCCTCACGCTCCGGCTGGACGACGAGCCCGGCCGCGACCGGCAGGCCCGCGACCGCCAGGGCGGCGACAGGCAGGGCGGCGACGGCCAGGGCGGGGGCCGGCGCGGTGAGCAGCGCGACCGCGGTGACCGCGGTGACCGCCCGAACCGCCCCGGCGGACGCGGCGGCCGGCCCGGCGGGCGCGGTGGGCAGCGCGGCGGCCAGGGCGGCGGCGGCCAAGGAGGCGGCCAGGGAGGCGGCGGACGCGGCGGTCAGGGCGGCGGCGACCGCTCCGGCGGCGGCGCCATGGCCGACGCCCTGCGCCGCGCCGGTCTCGACAAGGGCCTCCCGGGCAAGGGCGGCGGCAAACGCTGAGGGTCCGCGCGGGCGGTCCCCGGTCTTCCGCACGGGAAGGCCGGGGAGGCGCGCGTTCGTCCCGTCGGTCGCCGGAAGTCAGTCGCCGAAGCCGCGCCAGCGCCCGTCCGAACCGGTCTCCGTGGAGGTCTCGGGACGGACGGGACGGCGCGGCGGCTCCGCCCCCGGCTCCTGCGCCTCGTACGGGCCCCGGCCGAGCGGATCCTGCGCGTACGGGGAACGCTGCGGCGGCACCTGCTCCTGCGGTGCCGCGTAGCGGCCGTGCTCGGGACGGCGCAGCTGCGGCCCGCCGAGCGCCGGGCCGCCCAGCGCGGAATCGCCGAAGGGGTCCCGCGCGGACGCGGGGTCCTCGCGGGAGGGGCCGCGCGGCGCCTCCGCGACGGGCCGGTGCTGCGGGAACTGCAGGACCGCGATCGCGCCCAGCGTCAGGGCCCCCAGCCGCATCGCGGAGTACGTCCCGTCCTGCGGCCACGCCTCCCCGTACATGAACGTGCCCATCGTCAGGAGGTACGTCTTGGCGGTGACCGTCATCACGGTCGCCACGATCGACACGCGACAGCGCTGGAACGCCATCACCATGATCCCGAACCCGACGGCCGCCGCGAGCACCGTGAGATAGGGCCACGGCGTCAGCGCGATCCGCATGCTGGAGGCGTCGGCGTGGTCGCTCCACCCCTTGATCGCGAGCTCGGCGGTGCCGACTGGGAAGCCCGAGCTCAGCCCGTAGGCGATCCCGGTGATCGGGCGGGCGTGCCGGCCGTCCGGCCGGTAGTCGCCGAGGACCAGGATCAGGACCGGCACCACGACCGCCGGGGCGACCACCACGGCGATCTTCCAGAGCGGCGCGCCCGCCGAGGCGATCGGCTCGTCCCCGCCGACCGAGGCGGTGAGCAGCAGGATCGCCCCGCCGATCAGCACCAGGCTCAGCCACTCGCGCGGCGTGAGCCGCTCCCCGAAGAACACCAGCGCGATCAGCAGCAGCGGGACCATGCCGGACATGAAGATCGGCACCGCGGTGGAGAGCGGCAGCCTGCTGAGCGCCAGGATCTGCAGGCCGAGTCCCGCGAGCACGAACGCGAGCGCGATCAGGAAGATCCAGTTGGTGACGATCGTCCAGATCATGTGCAGGATGCGGTTGCCCCGGATAGGGGCCATCCGGTCCGCCGCCAGCTTGAAGACGGCGAACCCGAGGTAGTAGAGAGCGGTCGCACTGAAGGCCGCGGCTATCCCGTTCATCCCGGACGAGTATGGGGGTTCCGATCACTTGTGTCACTGCCTGTACGGGATCGTTGACACGGATTGGCCGGTCTTGTGGGTGTCCGATGTCCGCACTCGGCGCCGCTACCCCATAGACTTGGCCGCGCGAAGGCGCGGAGCCGTATTCGGCGTGCCCGTGCCGCTGAGAGACTGACCGGCTGAGAGACGACGCAGACGGACCGGGTAACGGCCCGTAGGCGTGCAGGCCGAGGGCTCGCAGGCAAGCTCGCAGGCAAGAAGGCAGCACGCGTCGAACGCCGCGGCCGAGACAGCGCCCGATCAAGGAGACCTACCCCAGTGAAGACCGATGTCGAGGAGCTCACCCCCACGCGGGTCAAGCTCACCGTCGAGGTTCCGTTCGACGAGCTCAAGCCGAACCTCGACAAGGCGTACAAGGAGATCTCGCAGCAGGTGCGGATCAAGGGCTTCCGGCCCGGCAAGGTCCCGGCACCGCTGATCGACAAGTACGTCGGCCGGGGTGCGGTCCTGCAGGAGGCGGTCAACGACGCGCTTCCCGAGCTGTACGGCCGCGCCGTCGAGGAGTCCGAGATCTTCGTTCTCGGGCAGCCCGAGGTCGAGGTGACCGAGCTGGACGACGGCACCCAGTTCGCGTTCACCGCCGAGGTCGACATCCGGCCGAAGTTCGAGGTGCCCGACTACGACGGCCTCGAGGTCGTGGTGGACGACGCCGAGGTCACCGACGAGCAGGTCGAGGAGACGCTCGGCAACCTGCGCGAGCGGTTCGCGTCCCTCACCAACGCCGAGCGCGCCGCCGAGGAGGGCGACTTCGTCACCATCGACCTCGTCGCCAAGATCGACGGCGCGGAGATCGAGGACGCCTCCACCAGCGGCTACTCCTACGAGGTCGGCAGCAAGTCGGCCATCGAGGGCCTGGACGAGGCGCTCGTCGGCCTCTCCGCCGACGAGGACAAGACGTTCACCGGCACCCTGGTCGGCGGCGAGCGCGCCGGCGAGGAGGCCGAGATCACCGTCACCGTGCAGAGCGTCAAGGTCAAGAACCTGCCCGACCCGGACGACGAGTTCGCCCAGCTCGCCAGCGAGTTCGACACCATCGACGAGCTCCGCGACGACGTCCGCACGCGGCTCGGGCGCCAGGTGAAGATGCAGCAGCTGTCCGAGGCGCGCGACAAGGCCCTTGAGGCGCTGCTGGAGAAGGTCGAGATCCCGCTTCCCGAGAAGGTCGTGGAGGAGGAGATCGGCCGCCGCAACCAGCAGCTGGAGCAGCAGCTGCAGATGGCCGGCATGACCAAGGAGGACTACCTCTCCGGCGAGGAGAAGACCGAGGAGGAGTTCGACGCCGAGGTCGCCGACGCCGCCCGGCTCGCCGTCAAGGGCGGGTTCGTCCTCGACCAGCTCGCCGTCCAGGAGGAGCTCAACGTCGAGAACGAGGAGCTCAGCGAGTACGTCGTCACCCAGGCGATGCAGATGGGCGTGCAGCCGCAGCAGCTCGCCGAGTACCTCACCCAGAACAACCAGCTCCCGGCGATCGTCTCGGAGGTGCTGCGCAACAAGGCGCTGAACCTCGTGGTCGAGCACGTCACCGTGAAGGACGAGTCGGGCAACGAGCTCGACGTCGACGCCCTCCAGCGCGAGCTGAACGGCGAGACGGGCGAGACCGTCCAGGCCGAGGAAGGCGCCGGTGAGCCGTCGGCCGAGCAGGCCGAGCAGGCCGAGGCCGCCGAGGACGCCGCTGAGGAGGCCCCGGCCGCCGAGGCGAAGGACGCCAAGGACGCGCAGGACAAGGACTCCTGAGCCGCCCTGGACGCGCTCCGAGGCATCAAGCGGCCCCGCACCCGGAAAGGCGGGTTCTAGTGATCCCCGCAACACCCTGATCTTCAGGGAGTTGCGGGGATCATGGATTTTGAGGACCTGAAGGCAAGGTTCTTCGAGGCGCTGGAGCGGGAGAACGGCAGTGTCTCGGGGGCCG
>NZ_SMLC01000102.1 GCF_004349245.1 Actinomadura sp. 6K520
GGACGGGGACGCCCGCCGCCCGCAACCGCGCGTGCGAGCGCCGCTTGTCGAACATGACCGCGATCTCCTCGACGTCGCCCACGACCCGCGCACCGGAGGCGGAGGCGCCCTCCGCCAGGCGTCGCAGCGCCGCCGTGAACGTCCGGTGCCACCGGGCGCCGCCGCCCACGCGGGCCGGGTCGCCGGGACCGCGCAGGAGCGCGTCGGCCTCGGGGTCCGCACCCGGTGAGTCGATCCGGAGCAGCTCCCCCGGGCGCAGGACGATCTCGGCTCCGCGCAGCACGTCCGCCCAGCCGATGAGCCGCGGCCCGGCCAGCCCGGCCGACCGGCACGCCGCCGCGAACAGCCCGGCGCGCCGGTCGCCGGGCACGCCGACCACGGCGAACGTCACTCGGTCACCGAGGCGTAGAACCAGTCGCCGTCCGGCTCCTCCTGTTCGCTCAGGTCGACCTCGACCCCGGGAAGCGCCCCCTTGACGCGCTCCACCATCGCGTCCGACAGGAAATGGTGGTGCAGGTCGAGTGCGCGCAGGTGGGTGAGCGGCTGGCCGGACAGCAGCGCCTCGGCGCCCCGGTCGGTGAGCGTCCCCATCGCCAGGCTCAGCGTCTCCAGCCGCGCCACCACCGGCGCGCCCGCGACCGCAGCCGCGATCTCGTCCTGGATCTCGGAGTCCTCCAGCCCCAGGTGGCGCAGGGCGGGCAGCCGCTCCCCGGACAGGATCGGCGCGAGGTCGGCGGCCGTCGCGTCGCCGCCGTAGTCCGGGACGCCCAGCCACAGGTCGAGCCGCCGCAGGTTCGGCAGCTCGCTCGCGGCCACCGCCCGGACGACCGACGCGGGCAGCCCGCCCGACTCGAACCGCAGGACCTGCAACCGCTCGCTCTTGACCGGTTCGAGGACGAGCCCGCTCCCCCCGCGGACCTCGAACCGCTCCAGGTCGGGGAACGTCGTGAACAGGGGCGAGATGTCGGAGTGCTCGATCCAGGAGATCTCCGCCTCCTCGGCGGCGATGTCGCCGAGGAACAGCGACCGCAGCCGGGGGAAGGACGCGGCGGCCGCCGTCAGCTCCCGCACCGGGTCGGCGGGGTCCTGGTCGTAGGAGGCGCCCCAGTAACCGATGATCAGCGCCGTGATCCGCGTGGTGTCGACCGCCTGCCGGAACCGGGCGAAGACGTCGCCGAACGACTCGCTGTCGAAGCTCGTGCCGACGTACCAGGCGGCCTCGGCCGCCGGCGGGAGTTCGGCGTCCGCCGCCGTCTCGTCGTTGTACCTGGCCACCGGCAGTCCGGCGTATTCCTCAAGCTCGCCCATGGTCCCCTCCGTGATCCTGTCGGGACTGAGTCCTATCAGGAAAGAACGACAGAACCTGCGCAAACCCCGATCATCACGGCCACATGTCGGACGTATGGCGATGCGTCAACGGACGTACCTCAGACGGGTGAAAGCAGGCGAGCCGGACCTCTAGAGTGAGTCGAACGTGGGGCCCTCTTCGCGGAGGGCCCCTTGCCCTGCCTGCACGACCAGAGGTCCCGAGCATGAACGACCACGAGGTGCACGAGGAGTGCATGCGACTCCTCCGGGACGGCATGCCCGTCCCCGCTCCCGCCGCCTTCGACGACGGACGGGGCTTCCTTCCGCTGGGACTCGACATGGACGGCGACGTCGCCGTTGTAACGTTCCTACACCGGTGGGACGGTTCGGCGCCCGCCTTCATCGAGGGCTGGACGTTCCACCGCCGCGACGGCGAGTGGCGGGAGCTGGGCGGCGCCGGCGGTTCCGCCCCCGAGGAGCCCCTCGCCCGCCGCTCGTCGGGCGAGATGGGCCGCCACCTGATGAAGTACGGGTCGGGCCGGACGGTCCGCAACTCCAACCGGCTGCTGCCGTGGGGCGCCAAGTGGGTCAACGAGGCGCGGCTGCGGGCGTCGGCGGAGGTCTCCCGGATCCGGGTCGGCAACCGGCTGCTGGACGTCCCCGAGCACGGGCACGTCGCCGTGGTGTGGGGAGCCCGCAGGGGCCCGGTCATCGAGGCCCTTGCCGCGGACGGATCGGTCCTGGACGCGCTGGATCTCGACCGCCCGGCCGTACCGGCGCGCACACAGAGCTGACATCGGGCCGGGGCACCGCCGGGCCGGTGCACGGCGGAGCTTTTCGACACGATCGGCAGGGCAGACTCAGTCCATGGCCCTAACGCCCGACTACGACGACGACCCGGAGCGCTTCCGCCTCGCCAGCAGGGTCACGCGCCAGTACCTGATTGGGGCGCGGAGCCTGCACGACCACGTCGCGTCGAAGCTGCTGGACGCGGGCGCGTCCCGCGTGCTGGACGTGGGCTGCGGCGAGGGCGCCCTCAGCGCCGTGTTCGCCGGCTCGCCGCCGTTCCTGCTGGTGGGCCTGGATGCGTCCGCCGTGCTCCTGCGCGCCCATCCGGGACCGCGCGTGCAGGCCGACGCCCGGCGCCTGCCGTTCCGGGACGGGGCGTTCGACGCGGTCGTCGCCGTGAACATGCTCTACCACCTGGACGACCCCGGGCTCGCGCTCCGGGAGGCCCACCGCGTCCTGGCCCCGGGCGGCATGCTGCTCGCCTCGGCGATCTCCCGGGCCGACAGCCCGGAGCTCGCGCCCGCGTGGCGTCCCGAACCCACCACGTTCGACGCCGAGGACGCCCCCGACCGCGTGTGCGAGGTCTTCGCGGAGGCGGAGGTCGAGCGCTGGGACGCGCCGCTGATGACACTTCCCGACCGCGACGCGATCCGCGACTACCTGATCGCCCGGCACATGTCCCGCGTGGAGGCCGCCGAGTCGGCCGGCCACCTCCACGTGCCCCTCCCCGTGACGAAACGCGGCTGCCTCGTGCTGGCCCGCCGCTGAGCCGGTTACAGGGTCGGCTCCAGGGCCGGCTACAGCCAGCCGCGTTCGCGGGCGGTGCGGGCGGCTGCGTGCCGGTTGTCCGTGCCCAGTTTGGTGACGGCGGCGGACAGGTAGTTGCGGACGGTCCCCTCGGACAGGCCCAGCCCGCGGGCGATGCGGGAGACCGGGGCGCCGTCGGCGGCGGCGCGGAGGGTGTCGAGTTCGCGGGGGGTGAGCGGGCACTCCTCCGCGGCGAGGGCGTCGGCGGCGAGCTGCGGGTCGATGTACCGGGCGCCGGCGGCGACCTGCCGGACGACCTCGGCGAGCCGCGCGCCGGGCGCGTCCTTGCCGAGGAAGCCGCGGACGCCGGCCGCCATGGCGCGGCGCAGGTTGCCGGGCCGGCCGTGCGCGGTCACGATCACCAGGCGGCAGCCGGGCAGGTCGCGGGAGAGCCGTTCGGCGGCGGCGAGGCCGTCCAGTCCGGGCATGTCGATGTCGAGGACGGCCACGTCCGGCTTGAGGGCGAGGGCGCGCCCGACGGCCTCGTCGCCGCGGCCGACGTCGGCGACGACCTCGATACCGTCCTCGGTCTCCAGCAGCAGGACGAGCGCCTCCCTGATCAGCAGGTGGTCGTCGGCCAGCAGCACCCGGATCATGCCTCTCCCTCCGCCGGAACGGGCACCATCGGGACGCTGGCCGTCACCCGGAAGGTCCCGTCGCCTCCCGGGCCGGCGGTGAACTCGCCGCCCGCGGCGGTGATCCGCTCGGCCAGCCCGGCGAGGCCGCTGCCCGCGTCTCCGGAGGACCGGCGGGCGGCGCCGTCATTGACGATCTCCACGCGGACGCCGCCCGCGTCCGCCGCGACGGTGATCTCGCACCAGGTGGCGCTGGAGTGCCGCAGCACGTTCGTGGCGGCCTCCCTGGCGACCCGGCCGAGCGGCTCGTGGACGTGCGCGGGCAGCGACGGCGGCACCGCGGGGCGCTCGCAGCGCATCCCGGCGGCGCGCAGGACGGCCGACATGCCGTCCAGCTCGGTGCGCAGGTTCGTCGCCCGGTAGCCGCGGACGACCTCCCGCACGTCCCGGACGGCGTCCCGCGCCATCGTCTGGATCTCGGTCAGCTCCTTGCGGACCCGCCCGTCGTCGCGTTCCAGGAACCGCTCGGCGACCTCGGCGCGCAGCGCGACCGCCTGGAGGCTGTGGCCGAGGACGTCGTGCAGGTCGCGGGCGAACCGGAGCCGCTCCTCGCCCACCGCGGACCGGGCCAGCTCGGCGCGGGCCTCCCGGAGTTCCTGGACGACGTGGAACAGCCACACCGTGACGTATCCGGAGAAGGCGGCCAGCGGGATGCCCGTCACCTCGTACAGGACGGTCAGCGCGGGCAGCCCGAGGAGCACGGCGTAGACGGGGGTGAGGGCCGTGGCCGCGGCCGTCGCCGCGATCGCCTCCCGCACCGGCAGCACGACGGCGATCAGCCCGGCCGGGACGAGCAGCGCGTTGCCCCAGCCCTGGCCGGTGCCGAGCAGCGGCGGCATCGCCCAGCAGATCAGCGCGATCGCGGCGAGCCCGAACCGGTGCCCGGGCGCCGTCCGCCGCATCAGGTTCAGCCACAGGAGCCGTGCGTAGAGGGCCAGCACGGCGCCGACACCGGTCAGCGCCAGAAGCAGGTAGCCGGCGTCCCGCCGGTGGAAGACCTCGTACCAGAGCGCGGGCAGCAGGAGCCCGGACAGCGTCAGCGCCGTCATCCCCACGAGGATCGCGGCGATGACGGTGGGGCGCGGGATGCCGGGCTGCACGGGCCCAGCGTATTCGGCTGTCAAGGGACGGTTCGCGGTCGTCAGGCGGCGCGGAGGCGGGCGGCGTCGCGGCCGGTGACCAGGCGTCCCTCGTCGATGACCCCGACCCGGTCGGCCCTGCACGCCTCCCGGGGGTCGCGGGTCGTGAGCACCACGCTGACCCCGTGGGCGGCCAGCATGAGCAGGACGGACCACACCTCGCGGGCGTCCGTCCCGTCGAGCCCGGCGGTGGGCTCGTCGAGGAAGAGCACGTCGGATCGCCCGACCAGGGCCAGCGCCAGGTCGAGCATGCGCCGCCGACCCGCGGTGAGCCGCTCGAACGGGGTGTCGGCGACGTCGGTGAGGCGGGCGAGGCGCAGCGCCTCGTCGCGGGTGAGGGGGTCGAGCGTCCAGCGCCGCCACGCGTCGACGATCTCGGCGACGGTCAGGCCGGGGAACAGGCCGCCGTCGCGCCAGACGGCCGCGGCCCGCGCGGTCTCCCGCTCGGTGTAGGGGTCGGCGCCGCGCAGCCGGACCGACCCGCCGGTCGGGCGGCGGAGCCCGGCCAGCATCTCCAGCAGGGTCGTCTTGCCCGAGCCGTACCGGCCCAGCAGCGCATAGACCTCGCCCTCGCCCACGGTGAACGAGACGTTCCGGACGGCCTCGTTCAGGTCCAGGTCGCGTACCTCGATCACGGGTGCCTTCATGACATCCATGCTGGCCGCGGGGGGCGCCGGCGTGCAGTCACAGCCATCAGGAAACGGCCGTGAGGATCTCAGGGGCCGCCCATGACGGATGTCATGGTTCGGCGACGGCCCATCCGGCCGGGGGGACGGTGACGCCCACTTCGGAGAAGTCGGCTCGGCCGGCCGCGCACGTCCAGGCGGCGTCGGGCAGGTCCACCTTCGCGGGCTCGTCGGCCAGGTTCAGGACGACCGCGAGCCGCTGGTCGCCGTGCCCCACCGTGTAGGAGAGGGCCGTGTTGGTCAAGGTGTCCACTGTGGTGTGAGCGTGGACGAGCCACGGGTGCCGTCGCCTGAGTCCGATCAGCTCTTGGTGGAGGCGGTGGTGGACCTGCCCATGACCAGGGGTCTCGTCGGGACGTGCCGGGAAGGCGGGGCGTATGGCGTCGTCCCCTCCCTCACGCTCTTCCTTGACGCCCTCGAAAGCGAACTCGTCCCCGGCGTAGATGGACGGGACGCCCCCGATCGTCAGCAGAATGACGAGCGCGTGCGCCAGTTGCCGTTCGTCGTCCAGGCGGCTGGCTATGCGGGTCACGTCGTGGTTGCCGAGAAACGTCTGCGGGACGAACGTGCCGAGCATTTCGTCGTGGCGGCCAAGCGCGTGGGCCAGTTCGAAGAAGTTGCGGTCGTTCAGTGAGCTCCAGATGGCCTTCCAAAGCTCGTACTGGGTGACGGAATCGAATCCGGTCTGTTCGACCAGCCTCGCGTAGTCACCGTGGATGACCTCCCCCACGAACCAGGCATCGGGGAAGCGCACGCGGACACGGTCGATGACCGTACGCCAGAACTCCGGCGGGACGGCGTAAGCGGCGTCGAGGCGCCAGCCGTCTATGCCGCGCTCCAGCCAGTGGGTCATGACGTCGGTGACGTAGGCGGCGACCTCGGGTTCGGCGTGGTTCAGCGTGACGAGACGGTCATGCCCCTCGAAGGTGCGCAGGTCGGCATGGAACCACTTCCGGTACGGGGACTCGTCCCCCTTGGCGGCAACGTCGGCGAAGGGCGGGAATCCCCGTCCGACATGGTTGAAGACACCGTCGAGCAGAACACGAACGCCCTTCCGTGACGCCTCCTCCATGAGACGTTGCAGGTCGTCCTCCGCTCCGAGCCGGGGATCGACGCGGTAGTGGTCGACGGTGTCGTAGCCATGGGTCTCGGACGCGAACACCGGCCCGAGCGCCAGCCCGTTGCAGCCGAGCTCCACCAAGTGGTCGAGCCAGCCGTGCAGCCGCCCGAGCCGAGGTCCCGGCGTCCCATCCGCTACGCCTTCGCCCGGCACGGCTCCGACGAAGCCGAGGGGATAGGCATGCCACCAGATGACGTGATCGGGCCAGCGCATGCGCACTCCCCTACCCCGAATGCGGGCGGCTACAGTCACGCGCGCACGAGAGTCTCCAGGGACAACCCGTCCGGGCGGGTGATTCCGGCGAGAACCATGGTCAGCTCCAGCTCGGCCTGGAGGCAGCGCAGAATGTGCTGGACGCCCGCCTGACCGCCCAGCGCCAGCCCATACGCGTACGGACGTGCGACCATCACGGCCTTGGCGCCGAGTGCCAGCGCCTTGGCGACGTCTGCACCCGTGCGGATTCCGCTGTCGAAGAGCACCGTGGCCTGGCCGCGGACCGCGTCGACGATGGTGGCCAGCGCGTCCAGGGACGCGACCGCACCGTCCACCTGGCGTCCGCCGTGGTTGGAGACGATGACGCCGTCCATCCCGGCGTCCACGGCCCGGCGGGCGTCATCGGGGTGCTGGATGCCCTTGAGCGCGATAGGGCCGTCCCAGTGGTCCCGCAGGAAGATGAGGTCGTCCCAGGTGAGGCTGGGGTTACCGAAGTTCGCGACCCAGTGCAGGAGCGCGGTGTCGCGGTTGGCGTCGGTGACCGGGCCGCCGACCGCCTTCTGGAACACGGGGTCGCTGAAGTAGTTCGCGACCCCGATGCCGCGCAGGAACGGCAGGTACGCCTGGTCCAGGTCGCGGGGCCGCCAGGCCAGCGTGAACGTGTCCAGAGTGACGACGAGGGCCGTGTACCCCGCAGCCTTGGCCCGCTCCAGGAAACTGACGGCGAGTTCCCTGTCCTTCGGCCAGTACAGCTGATACCAGCGAGGCCCTTCGCCGTTGGCCTCCGCGACGTCCTCGATGGAGTAGGAGGACGCCGTGCTCAGCACCATCGGCACCCCCTCGGCCGCCGCCGCCCGCGCGACGGCCAGTTCACCGTCCGGATGCAGGATCGACTGGACGCCGATGGGCGCGAGCAGCACCGGGGACGGCATCGCGGTGCCGAGCACCTCCACCGACAGGTCGCGCTCGGACACGTCCCTGAGCATCCGCGGCACGATCCGCCACCGGTCGAACGCCTCCCGGTTGGCCCGCGCGGTCGCGCCGGTCCCCGCCGACCCCGCCACGTACCCGAACGCCTGCGCCGACAGCGACCGCTCGGCGAGCCCCTCCAGCCTCGTCAGGTCCGTGGGCAGCGCGGGGCGCACGTCGCCGAGGCCCTGCAGATAGATCGAGTTCTGGAAGTCGGCCAGCGAGCTCACGGGAACCTCCGCCTTTCGAAACGAAACCGTCGGCCCTCAATCTGCCAGGTCCGCGGAGGTGACGGAACGACATCGATCGGCCGTACCGGGCGGCTCGCCGGGTGGGGCGGGCACAACTTGTCCCAGGGACCGGCCACAATGTGGGGCATGGCACGACGCGGATCCCAATCCCCTCCCCCGCCGGACTTCGAAGAGAACATCGTCGACGTCGATGTCTCCGAGGAGATGCGCGGCAGTTTCCTTGAGTACGCCTACTCGGTGATCTACCAGCGGGCGCTTCCGGACGCCCGGGACGGCCTGAAGCCCGTCCAGCGCCGGATCCTGTACTCGATGAACGAGATGGGGCTCCGCCCCGAGCGCGGGCACGTCAAGTGCGCCCGCGTCGTCGGCGAGGTCATGGGCAAGCTGCACCCGCACGGCGACAGCGCCATCTACGACGCGATGGTGCGGATGGCGCAGTCGTGGGCGATGCGGATGCCGCTGGTCGACGGGCACGGCAACTTCGGCTCGCTCGGCGGCGACGACCTGCCCGCCGCCATGCGGTACACCGAGGCCCGGCTGTCCCGCGAGGCGATGCTCATGGTCGCCTCCATCGACGAGGACACGGTCGACTTCCGCCCCAACTACGACGGGCAGGAGACCGAGCCGGAGGTCCTGCCGGCGGCGTTCCCGAACCTGCTGGTCAACGGGGCGTCCGGCATCGCGGTCGGGATGGCCACGAACATGGCGCCGCACAACCTCGGCGAGGTCATCGCCGCGGCCCGGCACCTGATCGACCACCCGGACGCCACGCTCGACGACCTGATGCGCCACGTCCCCGGCCCCGACCTGCCCACCGGCGGGAAGATCGTCGGGCTGGAGGGCATCCGCGACGCCTACGAGCGCGGCCGGGGCACGTTCCGCACCCGCGCCACCACGACGATCGAGAACGTCACGCCCCGCCGCAAGGGCATCGTCGTCAGCGAGCTGCCCTACGCCGTCGGGCCGGAACGCGTCAAAGCCAAGATCAAGGAACTGGTCAACGCCAAGAAGATCCAGGGCATCTCCGACCTGAAGGACCTCACCGACCGCAACGTCGGCCTCCGCCTGGTCATCGAGATCAAGAACGGCTTCAACCCCGAGGCCGTCCTGGCCGACCTCTACCGGCTCACCCCGATGGAGGAGACGTTCGGCATCAACAACGTCGCCCTCGTCGACGGGCAGCCCCGCACCCTCGGCCTCCGCGACATGCTGCAGGTCTACGTCGACCACCGCATCGACGTCGTGCGCCGCCGCTCGATGCACCGCCGCAAGAAGCGCGAGGACCGCCTGCACCTCGTGGACGGCCTGCTGGTCGCCCTCCTCAACATCGACGAGGTCATCCAGGTCATCCGGCAGAGCGACGACGCCGCCCAGGCCAAGCAGCGCCTCATGCAGATCTTCGAGCTGTCGGAGATCCAGGCGCAGTACATCCTGGACACCCCGCTGCGCCGCCTCACCCGCTTCGACCGGCTGGAGCTGGAGAAGGAGAAGGAGCAGCTCGCCAAGGAGATCGCCAGGCTGACCGCGATCCTCGAATCGGAGAAGAAGCTCCGCGGCGTCGTCTCCAAGGAGCTCGGCGAGGTCGCCAAGGAGTTCGCCACGCCGCGCCGGACGATCCTGCTCGAGTCCTCCGGCCAGACCGCCGCGAACGCCGTCCCCCTGGAGGTGGCGGACGACCCCTGCACGGTGCTGCTGTCGTCCACCGGCCTCATGGCCCGCACCCACGACGCGTCCCCGCTGCCGGACAGCGGCCCGCGCGCGAACCACGACGTCCTGGTCTCCGTCGTCCCCGCCACGGCCCGGGGGCAGGTCGGCGCGGTGACGTCCCACGGACGGATGATCCGCATAGACGTCCTCGACCTGCCGACGCTTCCGGCCTCGGCGACGCCGCCGTCCCTCGCGGGCGGAGCGCCGGTGGCCGAGTACGTCGACCTGGAACCCGATGAAACGGTCGTCGGCATAGGCGCCGTCTCCGAGGTGGGCGGCGGCCTCGCCCTGGGAACAGCCCAGGGCGTGGTGAAACGGGTCGTCCCCGAATTCCCCGCCAACCGCGACGAGTTCGAAGTGATCACCCTCAAGGACGACGACCGCGTCGTCGGAGCGATACAGCTCCTCTCCGAGGACCAGCATCTCGTCTTCATCAGCACCGACGCCCAGCTGCTGCACTTCGCCGCCTCACTCGTCCGTCCCCAGGGCCGCGCCGCAGGCGGCATGGCGGGCATCAAGCTGGGCGCGGACGCCCGCGTCCGGTGGTTCGGCGCCCTCGACCCCGCCCGCGAGGCCCGCGTCATCACGATCTCCGGTTCGTCGTCCGCCCTGCCCGGCACCCAGACCGGCGCGATCAAGCTGGCCGACTTCGCCGACTTCCCGGCCAAGGGCCGCGCGACCGGCGGCGTCCGCTCGCACCGCTTCCTCAAGGGCGAGGACGTCCTCCTGCAGGCGTGGGCGGCCCCGACCCCCCTCCGCGCCACGGCCGCCAACGGCAAACCGGTCATGCTCAACGTGACGATGGGCCGCCGGGACGGCTCCGGCGAGAAACTCGACAAGCCCATCGCCGCAATCAGCGGCCCCATCGGCGAGCCCCCCGAAGAGGACACGACCGAGGAATGATCGGAAAGGTCCCGGGCCACCACTCCCCCGGCCCGGGACCAACCCGGATTGATTTTCCGTATTTCCCACGCTTGACCCGGCCGAAATGGCAGCCGGATGATTTGTCCCAACTTAGGGGAAGTCATGGGACGCATCATCCAGGCCGTCGTGGCGGTCAGCGCATTAATCGCCCTCGGTGCCTGCGCCGAGCCGACCGAGCCGCTCACGGCGGGCTCGTCCGCGGACGCGACGGCGAGTGAGTCGCCCGCGGCGGCGGCCGTGCCCTCCACGACGAGCGCTTCGGCCGAGCCCACCCCCTCGGCCGAGAAGCGCACCGTCACGAGAACACGCAAGATCCCCTATAAGACGAGAAGGGTGAACGACCCCACCCTCGCCAAGGGCAGAACCAAGGTGAGGCAGCGCGGCGCCACGGGAACCAAGACCCTCACCTACGTGGTGACCTATACCAACGGCACCAAAACGGAGACGAAACTGCTGCGCGAGGTGGTCACGAAGAAGCCCGTCACCCGGATCATCGCGGTCGGTACCAAGCGAGCCCGGTCCTGCGACCCGAACTACAGCGGCGCCTGCGTGCCCATCGCCAGCGACGTCGACTGCGCGGGCGGCAGCGGCAATGGCCCGGCGTACGTGCGGGGTCCCGTCCGCATCATCGGCTCGGACATCTACGACCTGGACCGCGACGGCGACGGCATCGCCTGCGAATCCTGACACGGGGCGGGGCGATGGCGCAGGGCTGCTCCCGGCCGCTGATCGGGACTACTGGACGATGGCCTTGTTGAAGGCCGGTGGGGCGCCGAGGGTTTCGCGGTGGGAGCGCGGGCTGGTGCCGTCGATGTCCCGGACGTTCAGTTCTTCGCCCAGTTCGGCGCCGATGAGGACCTGGCCGCTTCGTTTCATCAGGTGCGGGTCGCGGGTCAGGGCGTCGATCAGGCGGCCGGTGAATTCGGGGGACTCCGCGGCGGCCGCGAAGGACTTGTAGCGGTCGGGGGCGCCCTCGAACAGGGCCTTGGTCCGCTCGGTCTTCAGTAGGCCCATCCAGAGGGAGATGATGGCGACGTTGTGGGGCCTGAAGTCCACGGCCATGTCGTGGGCCATTTTGTCCACGGCGGCCTTGCCCGCCCCATAGGCGGGGCCGTGCATGTAGCAGCGGCCGCCGAATGACGAGGTGTTGACGATAAGGCCGGCGTTGTTCTTGATGAGCAGGGGCGCCGCGTAGTAACTGGCCACGTAGGCGGAACGCATTCCCACGTCGAACATGTCCTGGAGCGCGAGCGACTTCTCCCAGAAGGGGCCCTTGCGGGCCAGGTCCGGGTGAATGGCGAACGCGTTGTTCACGAGAACGTCCAGCGCGCCGTGCTCCCGTTCCACCTGCTCGAACAGGGCCTCGACCTGGTCGTCCTGGGAGTGGTCGCAGATCACTGGGATGCCGGTACCGCCTCGGGCGTTGATCTCTGCCGCCGTATCGAGGACCGTGCCCGGCAGTGCGCCCGCCTCCCTGGTGCGTCCGGTCACATAGACGGTCGTCCCGGCCTCGCCCAGTGCCAGCGCGATGCCCTTGCCGGCGCCCCGGCTGGCCCCGGTGACCACCGCCACACGGTCTTCGGTCAAGCCCATTCGGCCTCCCGGCCGGTCGTCAGGAATTCCAGCATGGCCGCCGTCGTCTCGGCGGGCTTCTCCATCTGCATCATGTGCCCGGCGTTCTTTATCATCCGTACTTCGCGAACGTCTTCGTGGTGTCGGGCCAGCTTGGTCAGGGGATCGTTGCCGTGCCAGCCTTCCAGGTCGGCGTCCTGCTCGCTCCCGATGAAATAGAAGGGCACCGGGTTCTTACTTCCGGCGTACGACTTGCGATACTCCCAGGAGAGGTCCATCGCCCGGTACCAGTTCAGGGCGCCGGTGAAGCCGCTGCGGCTGTAGGCCGCCACGTAGAACTCCAGTTCCGCCTCGCTCAGCCACGTCCACGGAAGGGGCGGCGTCTCCGGCAGGGCGTCGATATAGGACGTGCCGGGAGGCCGCCGCCAGACGTCGAGATAGTGGTAGTCGCTGGAAAGCGCGTAGAACAGCTTGCGCAGGAACTCGCCCGGCGCCGCGGCGAGATCGCGATCGGCCACACCCGGAGCGGCGAAATAGTGGATGTGGTTGAAGTGCCGCCGGGCCTGCCGGGCGGCCAGCGCCAGCGGCGGTTCCTCGCTCGGCGTGATGAACGGGTTCTCCAGCCCGATGATCGCGGCGATCCGCTCGGGATGGTGGTAGGCGAGGTCATAGGCGGCGAACAGCCCGAAGTCTAGGCCGCTGAACACCGCCTTCTCCTCGTCGAGATGGTCGAGGAGGCCGACCAGGTCTCCGACGATCCTGTCGACGCCGTATTCCCGCGGGTCGGCCGGGCCGCCGGTGTCGCCCATGCCCCGCATGTCGGGCGCCACGACCCGGAAACCCGCCTCGGCGATCGGGCCGATCTGGTGGCGCCAGCTGAACCACAGATGCGGGAAGCCGTGCAGGAGGACGACCAGCGGCCCCTGCCCCTCCTCCACGTAGTGGACGTCGAGACCGTTGATCTTCGCGTACCGATGACTCCGGTTGGCCACGCCGCGGCCCCTTCCAGACAGGGTCGATCACGACTCTGCAGGACGTCCGGCAACACCGGTACCGGACGTCCCGGTGAGCGGGAGGGTGGGTCCATCACGGCACCGGGCGACCGCGCCCGCCCGGCGGCCCGCCTCCCGCTTCGCCGCACCGGGACTCAGGTCTCGATGTCGTCCGGGCCCCAGTGGGCGTCCATGCGGACGATCTTGCCGTCGGCGTCGAAGGTCATGACGTCGATCGCGCGGATCCGCATGCCCGGGATGTCGACGGTGAAGGCCATGGCGGCCCGGTCGCCGTGGGAGCCGCGGATCGGGGCGTCCAGGGTGAGCTTGGCACCGCCGGCGATGGCGTTGGTGTAGAACTCATCGATCGCGGCGCGGCCGGTGATCGGCGGGTTGCCGACCGGGTCCTCAATGACGGCGTCGTCGGCGTAGAGGCCGGATATGGCCGCCGTGTCGCCGGTGTTGAAGGCGTCGACGTAGGTCTGGAGGGCCTGCTTCATGTGCTCCTGAGACGGCATGGGGCGAAGCCTAGCAAGCGATCGCTTGGTCGCTGGTGCACGATGATGGGCACATGGCTATCGCATCGTTCATGGTCCCGCTCGGCTCACCGGTCCCCGCGTTCCGGCTCCCGTCCATCGAGGGCGGCGCCGTGTCGGAGGCGGATTTCGCGGAGGCGTCCGCCCTGCTGGTGGTCTTCCTGTCCAACCACTGCCCGTACGTGCGGCGCATCGAGGACGGAATCGGCGCCGTCACCGCGGAGTACGCGGCCAAGGGGCTCGCCACCGTCGCCGTGTGCAGCAACGACGTCTCCAACTATCCGGACGACGACGCCGACCACCTGCGTGCGCAGGCCGAGCGCGCCGGATTCCGTTTTCCGTACCTGGTGGACGAATCCCAGGAAACGGCGAAGGCGTTCAAGGCCGCCTGCACGCCCGACTTCTTCCTGTACGACCGGGAACGCCATCTCGCCTACCGGGGCGAGTTCGATGGGGCGCGGCCCAGGAACGACGTACCGTCCGACGGCGCCTCGCTGAGGGCGGCCCTGGACCTGGTGCTCGCGGGCAAGGCCGTCCCCGAGCCGCACACGCCCAGTCTCGGCTGCGGGATCAAATGGAAGCCCGGCAACGAGCCGGGCTAATCGAGCCGGTGTAATCAAGCCGGTGTAATTACGCCGCCGGTAATCACACGGGTTGAACAACACCGGTTGAACAACACCGGCCGAGTTACGCCGTGGTCGTTCAGCCGGCCAGACCGCGCTCGCGGGCCCAGGTCACGGCGCGGGCGACCTCGTCCGCGCCGGGCTCGGCTTCCGCTCCCCACCGGCGGGTGGACGCCCGCGTCACCCTCGGCCGGGCTACACCGCCGGGCTACACGTCGATGCGTTCGGCGTCGAGTTCGGAGGCGCCGGCGGTGATGAACGCGCGGCGCGGCGCCACGTCGCTGCCCATCAGCAGGTCGAAGATCTTGGCGGCGTCCTCGGCGTCCTCGATGCGGATGCGGCGCAGGATGCGGTGCCGCGGGTCCATGGTGGTCTCCGCGAGCTGGTCGGCGTCCATCTCACCGAGGCCCTTGTACCGCTGGACGGGCTCCTTCCAGCGCTGGCCCTTGCGCTCGAACTCGACCAGCTTGCGGGTGAGCTCGCCGTCGCTGTAGCAGTAGACGTACTTGTCCTGGCCCTTCCTGGGCTTGGTCAGCTCGATGCGGTGCAGCGGCGGGACGGCCGCGTACACGCGACCTTCCTCCAGCATCGGCCGCATGTAGCGGTAGAGCAGGGTCAGCAGCAGGCAGCGGATGTGGGAGCCGTCGACGTCGGCGTCCGCCATCAGGATGATCCGCCCGTAACGGGCCGCGTCGCTGTCGAAGGTGCGGCCCGAGCCGGCCCCGATGACCTGGATGATCGCGGCGCACTCGGCGTTCTTGAGCATGTCGGCGACGGACGCCTTCTGCACGTTGAGGATCTTGCCGCGGATCGGCAGCAGCGCCTGGAACTCGGAGTCGCGGGCCAGCTTGGCGGTGCCGAGCGCCGAGTCGCCCTCGACGATGAACAGCTCGCTGCGGTCGTCGGCGGTGCGGCAGTCGACGAGCTTGGCCGGGAGCGCGGAGTTCTCCAGCGCGTTCTTGCGGCGCTGGTTGTCGCGCTGGGTGCGGGCGGCGATGCGGGTCTTCGCGGCACCGACGACCTTCTCCAGCACCGCCCGCAGCGGCTGCTTCTGGCCGCGCGGCGGGTTCTCGAAGATCTCGCGCAGCTCGCGCGTGACGACCTGGGAGACGATGCGGGTGGCGGCGGAGGTACCGAGGACCTCCTTCGTCTGACCCTCGAACTGGGGCTCGGGCAGGCGGACCGTCACCACGGCGGTGAGGCCCTCCAGCACGTCCTCCTTGATGACGTCCTCGTCGCCGTTCTTCAGCAGCCTGGTGGCGCGGAGCTGCTCGTTGAGCACCTTCAGGACGGCGCGGTCGAAGCCGCGCACGTGCGTGCCGCCCTTGGGGGTGGCGATCACGTTGACGAACGACTTGGTGACGGTGTCGTAGCCGGTGCCCCAGCGCAGCGCGATGTCGACCTCGAGGTCGCGTTCGACGTCGGTGGGGGTCAGGTGGCCCTGGTCGTCCAGGACGGGGACGGTCTCGGTGAAGTGCCCGCGGCCCTGGAGCCGCAGGACATCGATGATGGGGGCGTCCTTGGCGAGGTAGCTGCAGAACTCGCCGATACCGCCGTCGAAGCGGAAGGTCTCGTCGAGGATCTCCTCGCCGCGCTCGTCGCGGACGTCGATGGTGAGACCGGGGATGAGGAACGCGGTCTGGCGCATCCGGTCCAGGACGAGGGACTGCTCGACCGTCGCCTCTTTGAGGAAGATCTGGAGGTCTGGCCAGAAGCGGACGCGGGTGCCGGTGACCTTCTTGGCGACCTTGCGGACCTGCCGGACGCCGGACCTCTTCCGGAACCGGGCGTTCGGGCGCCCGTCATCGGCGAACTCGCCGGGCAGGCCGCGGCGGAAGCTGATCGCGTGGGTGTGGCCGTCGCGGTCGACCTCCACGTCCAGGCGGGCGGACAGCGCGTTGACGACGGAGGCGCCGACACCGTGCAGGCCGCCGGACGCCGTGTAGGAGACCCCGCCGAACTTGCCGCCCGCGTGCAGCCGGGTCATGACCAGCTCGACACCGGCGAGCCCGGTCTTGGGCTCCAGGTCGACCGGGATGCCGCGGCCGTTGTCGGCCACCTCGAAGGACCCGTCGGCGTGCATCGTCACGCTGATGTGGGTGCAGTAGCCGGCGAGGGCCTCGTCGACGCAGTTGTCGACGATCTCCCACAGGCAGTGGGCGAGGCCCCGGCTGTCGGTCGACCCGACGTACATCCCGGGTCGCTTGCGCACGGCCTCCAGGCCCTCCAGCACCGAGAGGTGCCGGGCGGAGTAGCCGTGCGGGTCTTCGGTTGTCGCTTCGGCGGTCGCGGCGGTCAACGTGCGTGTGCTCCTCGGGGGTAGGACGGTCGGCAGCAGGGTACCCCCGGCCGCCGACAATCCACCGAATGGCTCGCCGCCACCGACGTTGCGGCACGTCGGCACGGCGGACCCGGTTGGTTGGCCAGGCTACCCGGCGCGGGCCCCGGCACCCCGACTTCCAGACCTGAAGGTCCACCTTTGGGTGGGTGTGTTTCCCACATACACCCCCCTATCGTCCTCCGCATGGCGAAAACGATCGAGGTCACGGGCCTACGCAAGCGGTACGGGGACGTCCGGGCCGTGGACGGGCTGACGTTCAGTGTCGAGGAGGGCGAGTTCTTCGGGATCCTCGGCCCGAACGGCGCGGGGAAGACGACCGCCCTGGAGATCATCGAGGGGCTGCGGCAGGCCGACGAGGGGGAGGTCTCGGTGCTCGGCATGTCGCCGTGGCCGCGAAACCCCGGGCTGCTGCCCCGGATCGGGGTCCAGCTGCAGTCGTCGTCGTTCTTCGAGCGGCTGACGGCGCGCGAGCAGCTGCGGACGTTCGGCTCGCTCTACGGCGTCCCCGCCAGGAAGAGCGACGCGATGCTGAAGCTGGTCGGGCTGGACGAGAAGGCCGACGTCCCGGTCGAGAAGCTCTCGGGCGGCCAGGTGCAGCGCCTGTCCATCGCCTGCGCGCTCGTGCACGACCCGGAGATCGTGTTCCTGGACGAGCCGACCGCCGCCCTGGACCCGCAGGCCCGCCGCAACCTGTGGGACGTCCTGCGGGGGATCAACACGGGGGGCCGCACGGTCGTCCTGACCACGCACTACATGGACGAGGCGGAGATCCTCTGCGACCGCGTCGCCATCATGGACGAGGGCCGGCTCCTGCAACTCGGCCCGCCGGCCGTACTGGTCCGCGGCCTGGACGCCCCCGCCAAGATCAGCGTGGCCAGCGGCGTCCTCACGGCGGAGGACGCGCGGCTCCTCCCGGGAGCGGACGAGGCCGCCGACGACGGTATCTCGCTGACCATCTCCACCCGCGACCCATCGGCCGTGGTCGCGGCCATGGCGGGCAAGGGAGCGCTCGACGGGGTGCAGATCCGCGGCGCCACGCTGGAGGACGTCTTCCTGGAGGTCACCGGACGGGAGTACAGGGCGTGAGCACGTACCAGAGCTTCAAGAGCCTGTCCCGTGCCATGTACCTCGGTTTCCGGCGGGACCGGACCGCGCTGTTCTTCACCGTCCTGTTCCCCCTGATGTTCCTGGTCATCTTCGGCGGGGTCTTCAGCGGCCAGTCCACGCCCAAGGTGGAGGTGCTGAAGATCGGCCAGGCCCCGGTGCTGGACCAGGCACTCGCCCAGGGCGGCGACGAACTCGGCAGGGTCCTCAAGGTCACTGCGGCGTCCGACCGCGCCGACGCGCTCCGCCAGGTGGAGAAAGGCGATGCGGCGGGTGCCGTGGAGCAGCGGGGCGACCGGCTGGTCGTGCACTACTCCGCCGCCGACCAGGTCCGGGCCGGGACGGTGCGCGGGCTCATGAACTCGATCGTCCAGGCGGCGAACCAGTCCGCCACCGGCGAGCCGCCCGCCTACACGCTCGCCACCCAGCAGGTGGAGGACGACTCACTCAAGGCCATCCAGTTCTTCACGCCCGGCCTGCTGGGCTGGGCGCTGGCGTCGGCGGCCGTTTTCGGGGCGTCCCAGACGCTCGTGACATGGCGGACCAAGGGAATCCTGCGCCGCCTCCAGCTCTCCCCTGCCCCGATTCCCACCGTGTTCGCCGCGCGGGTCGCGGTCAGCCTCGCCATCGCCCTCGTGCAGTTCGCGCTGTTCGTGCTGGTGGCGCAGCTCCCCATGTTCGGGCTGCAACTTGAGGGCGCCTGGTGGATGGCCATACCGCTGCTGATCGCGGGCGTGCTCGCCTTCCTGTCCATAGGGATGCTGGTCGGGGCGTGGGCGAAGACCCAGGAGACGGCCAACGCGGTGACGCAGCTGATCGTCTTGCCCATGGCGTTCCTGGGCGGCTCGTTCTTCCCCCTGGAACAGGCACCGGGCTGGATGCGGACGCTGTCGCACATCTTCCCGCTGCGCTACCTGAACGAAGGCATGCTCAATGTGATGAGCCGCGGTCTCGGGCCGGGGTCCGTCCTCCCCGAAATGGGCATCCTGGTGGGCGTCGCGGTGGCCGGCTCACTGATCGCCGTACGCCTGTTCAGATGGGAGGCGCATTGATGTGACCTCGGTCACTAATTGGCCCATTCTGCTGTGGGCGTACGAACAACCAGGTTGGGAACGTCCACGTCGGGTTAGATGTTCTCCTAAGTACCGACCCCGAGCATGAGGAAGGTGCCGTGACTGGAGCCCTTGCCCCAACCAAGCCGCTGACCGTCGCCGACCGATGCGACCGCTGCGGCGCCCAGGCCTACGTCCGTGCGGTCCTTGTAGGCGGCGGCGACCTTCTGTTCTGCGCCCACCACGGTCGCAAGTACACAGAAGCTCTCCGTGCCAACGGGGCCGACATTCAGGACGAGACCGACCGACTCAACGAAGCATCGGCCACCACTCCAGCCGAGGAGCGGTAGATCCCCATATAGCAGGAGCCATGAACGGCGGCCATCGGAGACGGTGGCCGCCGTTCGCCATTCCCGATGACTCCGCTGAGTCACGATATGCGCACTCTCTGCTTACAATCGGTGATGGGGATCACGCATTCGCCGCACACTCACTTCGGAGTGGCATTCCTCACCCGAGCATGATGGTCGCTGACCTGCACAAGTCCCGGTCACCGCGTCCGCGCCCGCCGTGCCGGAACCCGCCGTCCCGGAACACCGCCGTCCTGAGCACCGCCCCATCGGAGAATCGTGCACATCCTGCTGCCACCGTCGGAGAAGAAGGCCACCGAGGGGGACGGACCTCCCGTGGACCTGGCGTCACTGAGCTTCCCGGGCCTCACCCCGGTCCGTGAGCGCCTCCTTGCGGCGCTGAGCGACGTCAGCCGGCGCGCCGACGCGCCGAACGTCCTCAAGCTGCCGGCGGGGCAGGCCGAGGAGGCGCTGGCCCGCAACAGGGCCCTGCGCGAGGCCGCCACGCTGCCGGTCGCGCAGCTCTACACCGGCGTCCTCTACGACAACCTGGACCTCGCCGGCCTGGACGCCACGTCCGCCGCCGAGCAGGTCATCGTCTTCTCGGGCCTGTGGGGTGCGCTGAGGCTCACCGACCGCGTCCCGCCATACCGGCTCGCCATGGCGGTGTCCCTGCCCTCTGCGGGCCGTCTGGGCGCGCTGTGGCGCCCGGCGATGCGCGCGGCACTGCGGTTCGACGGCGGCGGCCTGATCATCGACATGCGTTCCGGGCCGTACGCGTCCGTGTGGAAGGCGCCCCGGCCGGCGGTGGCCGTGCGGGTGTTCCGGGAACGGGTCGCCGGCGGCGAGACGCGGCGGACCGTGGTGAGCCACATGGCCAAGGCGACCCGCGGGCGGGTCGCGCACGACCTGCTGAAGGCGGGCGCGGCACCGCGCACCCCCGACGAACTGCTGAAGGCCGTCGCCGACCTCGGACACACCGCGGAACTGAACGGCACGAACCTCGACGTCATCCTGCACGACTGAGCGGGGCCTCCCAGGCCCGCCTCGCCGGGCTCAGGCCGTGCCGACGTTCAGGTGCCGGCATGCCTTGACGAACTGGTTCACCTCGTCGCCTCCCAGATACGTCCAGGGAAGGCTGCTCGGCCGCCCCCGCGTCCGGAGCGGATGCTGCCGCGCCGGCCGGCGCGCGTCGGCGAGGTGGAACGCGGCGCCGAAGAGGTTGTGCGCCTCGATCGTCCGGGGATGGAGACGGCGCCCCTCGAACCAGCCCCGCGCGGCGGCCTCCACCTCGCGGCGCTCCTCCGGAGAGAACCACGAGGACGCCCCCGGATCATGCCCGAACGCTCCTGCACGAAGTACTCGAAGTAGGCGAGCGGGATCAGGGCGGCCCTGGGGTCCTCGCGGGGGGCCATGCTCATGGCCGTACGGGCGAAGCCGAACATCTCGTCCGTCATGCCTCCCCACTGGGGGGACAGGCTCACGACCCGCGCCACGTGCGCCCCATAAAGGGTGGGGCACCTCCTGCTCGCCTGCAGCCACAGAGCGTCCTTGTCCTCCCGTTCGAGGCCGAGGCCCAGCGCGTACCAGAGCATCGCCTCCCACGGGACGGGATCGTCCGGCCACAATGACGCCGCCCGCATCAGTGGTTCGCGGGCTGACTGCATCGACTTCGTGTACGTGGTGTAACTCTGCGCCTGAACGGCCCGCGCCCGCGCCTCCGGACGGATCCGCCACGCCTCCTCCACCCGCGTCCGGCCGAGCCACAGCCAGAGGTCCGGATTGGACGGATCTTCGGCGGCGAGCGCCTCGACGTCCCGGCTGAATCCCACCGCGGCCCTCGACAGCGCCTCGACACGGACCGACCGCACCTCCGGGTCACGGCGGCTCTCGGCGAGCGCGTGCGCTCCGATGCGCAGGAGGCGGCGGTCCCGGACGGCATCGACCGCCCAGTCCAGATCAGGGTCACGCCACGGACGGCCGCCCACCACCCGTAGCTGACGCGCACGGACCACGGAGGCCCCCACCCCGCTCTGCTCCACCGAACGTCCGGGGGCCCGGTCGAGCTCTGTCAATCCCATGGGCGCGACAATAGGAAGACGCAAGACGGCGCACGCTACCTCGATGTTAAAAGGCCGTTACACGGCCAAGTTCGGTGCGCGGGGACGGGACCGGGCGACCGCGGACACGTCAATGACCGCGGACACGTCAAAACCGCGGACACGTCAAGGGCCCCGCCCCAGCCCGGGACGAGGCCCTCCGCTCAGATTCCGATCAGTCGAGGTAGTCGCGCAGCACCTGGGACCGGGACGGGTGACGCAGCTTCGACATGGTCTTGGACTCGATCTGGCGGATGCGCTCGCGCGTCACCCCGTAGACCTTGCCGATCTCGTCCAGCGTCTTCGGCTGGCCGTCGGTGAGGCCGAACCGCATCGAGACCACGCCCGCTTCACGCTCGCTGAGCGTGTCCAGGACGGAGTGGAGCTGCTCCTGGAGGAGCGTGAAGCTGACCGCGTCCGCGGGGACGATGGCCTCGGAGTCCTCGATGAGGTCGCCGAACTCGCTGTCGCCGTCCTCACCCAGCGGGGTGTGCAGCGAAATGGGCTCGCGGCCGTACTTCTGGACCTCGACGACCTTCTCCGGGGTCATGTCGAGTTCCTTGGCCAGCTCCTCCGGGGTGGGCTCGCGGCCCAGGTCCTGGAGCATCTGCCGCTGGACGCGCGCGAGCTTGTTGATGACCTCGACCATGTGCACCGGTATGCGGATAGTACGGGCCTGGTCGGCCATCGCGCGGGTGATCGCCTGCCGGATCCACCAGGTGGCGTACGTGGAGAACTTGTAGCCCTTGGTGTAGTCGAACTTCTCGACCGCGCGGATCAGCCCGAGGTTGCCCTCCTGGATCAGGTCCAGGAACAGCATCCCGCGGCCGGTGTAGCGCTTGGCCAGCGACACGACCAGCCGGAGGTTGGCCTCCAGCAGGTGGTTCTTGGCGCGGCGGCCGTCCTCGGCGATCCACTCGAAGTCCTCGGTGTCCTCCGGGGACATCGCGGGGCCGTCGGCGGCGAGCCGCTCCTCGGCGAAGAGCCCGGCCTCGATGCGCTTGGCGAGCTCCACCTCCTGCTCGGCGTTCAGCAGGGGGACCTTGCCGATCTGCTTGAGGTAGTCCTTGACGGGGTCGGCGGTGGCGCCGGCGGCGGCTATCTGCTGCGCGGGCGCGTCCTCGTCGTCGTCACCGAGGGTGAAGCCCTCCTCCTCGGAGGACGGGGTGCCCTCGGGGGCCTGCTTGCCGGCGGGGACGGCCTTGGCCGCGGGCGCGGCCGGGGCCTCCTCGGCCTCGGGCGCCTCCTCGACCTCGGCGGCGGCGTCGTCCTCCAGCTCGACGTCGAGGACCGCCAGGTCCTCGACGAGCTCGACGTCGACCTCGTCCTCGACCTCGGGGTCGTCGGCCGCCTTCTTGACGGGCTTGACGGGCGCCGCCTTAGCCGCCGGGGCCGCGCCCTTCTTGGCGGGTGCGGCCTTCTTGGCCTTGGCGCCCTTGGCGGGCGCGGCCTTCTTCGGCGCGGGCTTGGCGGCCGGGCGCGGCGCGGCGGCGGCCTCCTCCGGGACGACCTCGGGAGCCGCGGAAGGGGCCGCGTCGTCGCCGACGACGGCGGTCACCGTGTCGGGCTGCTCCTTGGCCGCCGCGGCGGTCCTGGGCTTGCGCGCCGGCGGCGTCCCGCGCTTGCGCGGACGCTTGGGCGCCGCGGAGTCGGCAGCGCTCACCATGACGGTCACACCCTCCTTGCTGAGGCTCCGCAGAATGCTGGAGGCCTTCGACACGGGGATGTCGGCCTCCTCGAACGTACGGCGTACGTCGTCGGCTTCGAGGTAACCCTGGGACCGTCCACGCTCGATCAGTTGCGCGATGACGTGATCGTGCAGATCTGACGCTTTCGAGGTCGAGCTAGCAGGCGACACAAATACCTCTCGAACGAACGTGTGGCTTGGTTGACCCAAGTGCCCTGACGGGCCCGGCCTCACACTGGGTGGGACCACACACAGAGCGGACCTCCCGGTGCGGGACCGCAGCGTACCCGCTCTCGCTGGGTCAAGCATTCTGGCACTGCTGCGCATTCCGCCTGTGAAGTCCTACCCCGTAACTCTCCACCTTAGAGGGCGCGGGACGGTCCTTCGTACGTGCCGGGCCGTCTTCACGTGGCCGGCGGCCTTCACACGGGTTCGGGCGGGACGTGCAGGGCAAGCACGGTCACATCGTCTACCTGCTCGTAGCCGGCAAGCATCCGATCGACCAGGAAGTCGACGAGTCTCTCGGGATCTCCTACCACTTCAGGTGGGGCGTCCGCCGCGACGGCGACGAGCTCCTCCAGCCCGGCGTCCACCCCACGCCTACGGTTCTCCACAAGTCCATCGGAATAGAAGACCACAGTGTTGCCGGTCTCGATGGAAAAACTTGTCTGCTGTCGCTGGCTCGGCCACCCGAGGGGCGTCCCCGGCTCGACCGTGCTGACGCGCGCGGGCGTGTCCGGCGAGATCAGCAGGGGTGGCGGGTGCCCCGCGTTGCTGAACGCCCCCTGCCCGGTCTCCGGGTCGATGACCGCGTACGCGACCGTGGTGAACTGCTCCTCGTCCTCGGTGGCGCTGAACAGCCGGTCCAGGCCGGCCAGGACCGCGGCGGGGCGCGGGTCGTTCAGCGCCAGGGCGCGCAGGGCGTTGCGGACGCGTCCCATTCCGGCCGCCGCGAGGACGCCCTTGCCCATGACGTCCCCGGCGGCCACGGCGAGCCGGTCGTCGGGCAGCCGGAACACGTCGTACCAGTCACCGCCGACCTGGACGTGCCGCGTCGCGGGGTTGTAGCGGGCGGCCAGCACCATGCCCGGCAGCTGCGGAAGGTCGCTCGGCAGGAGGCTCCGCTGGAGTTCCTCCGCGGTCCGGTGCTCGCGCTCGAACAGCAGCGCCCGTTCCACCGCCAGGGCGCACTGTCCCGCGAGCGCCTCCAGGAAGACCCGTTCCTCCTCGGTGATCTCCCTGGGGCGGGTGAACGAGAAACGGAGCGCGCCGATGGGAGCGCCCGCCGCCAGCAGCGGCAGCCCTACCCAGGCACGCTCTTCGGTGTGCTGGGCGAACAGGTCCTTCTCGCCGTGGCCGAGCTGCAGGCGCAGGCTGTCGGGATGCTCGGCCAGGAACGGGCGGCTCTCACGGACCGCGACCGACATCACGGTTTGGTCACTGACCTTGATCTCGTCCCGGGAGACGGGACCGGTCTCGCCTTCGGCGCCCTGCTGGGACGGCGCCACCACGCTGAGGCGGAGCTTGTCGTCGTCCAGCAGCGCCACGGCGGAGTAGTCGGCGCCGATGGCCGACCGCCCCACCTCGGTGATGACCTGGACGACCTGGGAGACGGTCAGGGCCTCGGCCAGCATCGAGGTGGCCTGCTGGAGGCGCGCCGTGCGCAGCGCCGCCGCCGACAGCTGCTCGGTCAGTCGGCCGCGCATCTCCTCGGCCTCCCGCTGCCCGGTGACGTCGGTGTTGGCGCCGACCCATTCGATCACCGTGTCGCCCTGCCGGATGGGCACGGCCCGCACGTCGAAGTGCCGGAAGGTACCGCTCTTGGTGCGGATCCTGTAGTTGGTCTCGAAGACCCGGTTCTCCTGGACGCAGTCGCGCCACACGGCCTCGATCCGCGGCCGGTCCTCGGGATGGACCACCGCCAGCCAGCCGCCCTCCGCGTAGTCGTCCGGCGCCTGCCCGGTGATCGCACGCCATTCGGGCGCATCGTCGATCACCCCGCCCGTCGGGGCGGCGACCCACACCACCTGGGCGCTCGCCTCCACGAGCGAGCGGTAACGCTGCTCCTTGCGGCGGATGACCTCCTCGGCCCTGCGCCGCTCCGTCACGTCCTGCGCGGTCAGGACGACACCCACGGGCTCGCCGTCGCCGTCCTTGGCGGGCAGCCACGTGCAGGCCAGGATCCGCTCGTCGCCCCCCGGGTCCGCGCCCGCGGTCTCCTCGGGCGCCGCATCCTGGCCGGCCGAAACGACCAGATCGGAATCGGTCAGCGAGCGGTCCTCGGCGATCACCTTGCGCAGGGCGCTCTCGAAGGCCGTCGCCAACGCCTCGGGCAGCGCCTCGGAAGGCATGCGCTCCTGAAGATCGCGCACGGGAACGCCCAGGAGCTCGGCAAGCGCGTCGTTGGCCCGGCGGCAACGCAGCTCACGGTCGAAGAACGCCAGCCCGCCCGGAGCTTCCGTCAGCAAGGTCGCGTACAGCGCGGCATCCGACGCATCCATGGGCCGCCCCTCCACCCCGGAAACCCGAGGTTGTGGAACGGACGTCTCGGTGCTCATGGACAACACCTCCGCCCCAGAGGGTCCCGTACCGCACGGCAAGTTTTCATCACTATGAGTGAATGGGAGCAGGCTAGCGCTCCCGCCTCCATCACAACACCGGTCGAAGTCAGGTACTCATCATCCCGATGGTTCGCCGAGTACGGAACCCCTGCTGAACATCCTCGTTCCCTTCGGCCCCAGACGAACGCGTCGGATTCGGACACCGTTCCAGAGGGCACGAAGACGGCCCGCCGGGGACGGCGAGTAGGAGATGTTACGGCTCCCGCACTCGACAGCGCGTCAACCCGAGGGTGTTCGGGAGTGTTGGTAGGTACCGCCCACGGGAGGCGCCCACCGGAATCCCCGTTATGCCACCGGCTCGGTTGGGGCGGGCTTACTTGGACGGTTTGGTTCCCTTTTGTTCTGCCTTGAAGGCTCGGACCTTGGCCAGGGACTCGGGACCGGTGATGTCGGCCACGGAGCGGTGGGAGCCTTCTTCGCCGTAGGCTCCGGCGGCCTCGCGCCAGCCCTCTGGACGGATCCCGTACTGCTTGCCCAGAAGGGCCAGGAAGATCTGTGCCTTCTGCTTGCCGAAGCCGGGGAGGGCCTGGAGGCGCTTGAACAGGTCCTTACCGCTGCCTGCGTCCAGCCAGATCTTTTCTGCGTTCCCGTCGTAGTTCTCTACCAGGAACCGGCACAACTGCTGTATGCGCTTGGCCATCGAGCCCGGGTAGCGGTGGACGGCGGGCTTCTCCGACAGCACCGCCGCGAAGCGTTCCGGGTCGTGCGCGGCTATCTCGTGCGCGTCCAGGTCGTCGGAGCCGAGCCGCTGGGCGATGGTGTACGGACCGGAGAACGCCCATTCCATGGGGACCTGCTGGTCCAGGAGCATGCCGACCAGGACGGCCAGCGGGCTGCGTCCGAGCAGGTCATCGGCTTCCGGACGCTGGGTGAGGTGAACCTTCGTGGCCATGCGCTCAGCTTAGGGCCGGTCCAGATCTGTCCGAAGTCTTACGGCAATGACGGAAACCTGGCGAGGCGCGGGCCACGGTGTTCGAATGAAGGCGTGAACGAGGAGGAGCGAACAGAAGGCAGTCCCGTCGGACGGCGGGTCGTGCTCGGAATGCTCGGCCTCGGCGCGGTGGGGGTCGCCGTGGGAGCGTCCGTCCAGGACAGCGTGAGTCGTGCCTTGGCACCGGTGGGGCCCATCAGTGATGTCCTGCCCGCCGCCGGCGGATTCCGCTACTACTCGGTGACCGGGAGCGTGAAGCGGCGCAGCGCCGCCACGCACCGGGTGACCGTCGGCGGTCTCGTCGACAAGCCCCAGGCGTTCGGTATGGCCGACCTGGCACGGTTCCCGCAAACCGTGCTCGAACGTGATTTCCAGTGCGTGACGGGCTGGCGCGTTCCGGATGTGGAGTGGGTCGGGGTCGTGCTGGCCGATCTACTCGACGCGGTCGGCGTGTCACCGAAGGCCCGTGCCGTGCAGTTCACGTCCTTCGACGGCGTCTACACCGAGTCGCTGACGCTGGAGCAGGCGCGCCGCCGGGACGTCCTTGTCGCGACGCAGATGGAAGGCAAGCCGGTCAGTCACGACCACGGTGGGCCGACGCGGCTCTACGTGGCGCCCATGTACGGCTACAAGTCGCTGAAGTGGCTCAAGGGCATCAAACTGACCGAGGAGCTCATCCCCGGCTACTGGGAGGGCCTGGGATACGACCAGCACGCGTGGGTCGGGAAGTCGAACGGGCGTGACGATGCTCCGACGTGACCCGCCCCGACCTGACCCT
>NZ_SMLC01000103.1 GCF_004349245.1 Actinomadura sp. 6K520
CCCGCCGCGCCGCCGCGACCTCCTGCTCGAACCGCCGCCGGAACTGCGAATCCTCGGCCAGGTGCGAATGGATCACCTTGACCGCGACGGGCCGTCCGCCCTTCGATCGCCCCAGGTAGACCCGGCCCATCCCGCCGGCCCCCAGCCGGGCGAGCAGCCGGTACTCACCGATCCGTTTCGGGTCGTCCGCCTGGAGCGGCTTCAGTTTCTCGCTGGACACCCCGTACGCCCTCCCGCACCCGCCGATGATCAGGACTGAACTTTTCCACAGGAAGGCGGCGAACGTCCGGCCGCCGCGGCGATCATCTGGTCAGCCGCATGGCGTCCTACGCGAACGCCACCACCGCAAGACGCAGAACCCCACCCCAGGCCCGCCCCACGGCAGTGCAGGGGATGCACGACATGAATGCCACACCGCCAGAGTGGTCGTTTCGCCACACTCCGCTACCTTCCGCGGGCACAATCATCGGTGTGCGGGAGCAAGACCAGAACACCCAGCAGGGTGACTTCGGCGAAGCCTGGCTAGAGGCGGTCGCCGCCGGGTGCGGCCTCCTCCACGGCCGCCCGACCACGGTCGACCTCCAGAAGGCAGACGTGCAGATCGTGTATCCCGGAACCGAACTCGGGACGTACTACCCGACGGTGAACGTCCAGGTCAAGACCACCATCAGACTCCGACAACTGGCGTCCGGCGACTTCGGTTATGACCTTGACCTTGAGACATACGATGCGCTCAGACGTACGGACCATGCCGTTGGTAGGGTGCTTGCCGTAATCGGCGTTTCCGAGGAAGGTGAGAACGTGCGCCTTCATAGTGAGGGAACGCTTCTGTGCGGTCGCGGGGCATGGGTTTCCCTTGAGGGCATAGAACCTTCAAGAAATAGGACGAGCCAGGCAATACGCCTTCCGGCAACAAATACCTTGGATCAACCAGGGCTGCACAGAATGCTTAAGGCTCACGGAACTCGACGATCGACTCCCGTCCCACGGATCGATATTTGGGAGCAGTCGTGAGCCACAAGAGCCCGCCCAAGAAAGAGGTGGGGATGAAGGTACCCGACCTCGCGGCGCTGACGGGTTACCTCTTGGCTTCTGGCTGGACGCTTCAGGACGATGACGGCCGGACGAGCCTGTGGCGCCTGCGGCGAACCGAGGCGCACGAGTCAATCCGGATCGTGCTACCGGTGACCCGCGATGTCATCGACTATGTGGAGCGCGTGAGTGACGCGCTGGACACACTTTCCTTCGTCGAACAGCGACTCCCGCGGGAAATAGCGGATGACATGCTGTTCGGCGGCGCGGACAACGTGGCCGTCCGCCTCACGCCGGACGCTCCAACGGGCGAAGCGCCACTGACCTTGGCTTATTCTGCGATCTCTGCCATCAGAAATCTCGTCGTGGCTTCCGCGGCCGCACTGGACTACCCCTCCCTGGTCCTTCCGCCAAGGCGGCCGCAGCGCGCAGAGGCATACGCTTCTCAGGCCAGGCTGTCCACTCAGCCGGGAAGTTTCGTCCTGTCACTGGCCCTCCCACTGGCGGACATATATTCGGACGAGTCGGCTGACTCGACGCCACCGGGACAGGACGCGCTGGTTCGAGTTCCGCCTCAGCCCTTCGGCCGCAGAGTGACAAGCCGGATGCTGGCGACCACCCGGAAGGCTCAGCAACTGGCGGAGGAGGTCGGCGAGGGAACCCAGCCGATCTCTTCGTTCGGCAAATTCGTGCCGGGTGCCCCCAACGCCACGGAGTTGGCAGCGCTGAGTTCTCTGGGCGGACCGGAGCATGGCATCTATCAGATCCGCTTCGCCAAGTCGCCATTGGCCGGCGGAACGACCGAACCCGCTCTTCTGAGGATCACTCCTGGCCAGCAGCGGATACTCGCCGAAGGCGCCGACTATCTGCGAACCAAACAGCCCAGAGCCGGGGTCACGGTCACCGGCCTCGTGGTCCGCCTGTTCCGCGAGGGCGGCTACGGACGAGGAGAGGCGGTCATTCAGGGGGTGGCCGATGATTCTGGTGAGGCCCGCAGATACAGGGTCGAACTGAGCGAGCCTGATTACAGTGAGGCCCTCAGGGCACACGCTCATGGGCTCCAGGTCACCGCAACAGGAGACCTGGACATCAGGGGCACCCGGCGGTCTCTCCGCAGGCTCAGTTCATTCGCCGTCATCCCGGGCCTCGAAGACGAGTCTTGACCTCCGGCGGGCGTCACCGCCTTCGTTGCGGCGTACCCGTCCTTGGCTCGCGGGCGCCGCTCCGGGCTTGCAATCCAGGGGGCCGCGGGCAGACTTGAACCCGTGATCAAAACGCTCCGCCCGAGGGACTACAACGAGGCGCTCCACGTCGGGCACTTCTTCCGCAAGGACGTCCCGGTGCTCATGGACCTCACGCAACTGACCGACGACGTGGCCAGGCAGATGGTGGACTTCTGCGCCGGCCTGGTCTGCGGGCGAGGCGGCGACATGGAGCGGCTGGACCGAAGGATCTTCCTCCTCCAACCCCCGGCCACCCCCCGCATCGCCGCCGCACACATCCCCGACCTGGCCCACCTGGCCGATTGATCTGAAACTCCCAGCTGCGGCGAGGGTGGCGCGGCGCCTCTCCTTGCGATCGGCCGTTGGCAGCTACCGGTCGTAACGACCAGCCTCCACCTCAGCCACAAAGGCGGTCCACGCCTCACGGGCGACAACCAGGTGGCCTGCCTCCGGCGCTTTGCTGTCCCTCACGCCAATGCCCGATCGAATGTCGGCGACCTCGACGCAGTTGCCGTTGCCGCCGCTCCGACTGCTCTTTCTCCACCTGGGCCACGCTGTGCCGTGCGCCATGCTCATCATGCTCCTTGCCTGGTTACAGAGCTTCCGCAGCCGCGGCGACCAGCGAGGCGGACGCCTTGGGGCTGAGCGCTCCGGCGCGAAGATGCGTACTTGCCACGTTATATCGGGCGACGTCCGCTTCCTCCTCCAGAAAAATATCCCCCGCGTGACTCTCGATGTACACGATGTCCGGACCGACCGCCTCACCGAAGTGCATGACGACAAAGGAACCGGTCATACCTGGATGGCCGCCCGCGTCGAAAGGGATCACTTGGAGATGCACGTTGGGAAGTTCAGTGATCTCCAGCAGGTGATCGAGCTGCTCTCGCATAACCTCACGTCCGCCCACGACACGACGGATCGCCGCCTCGTCCACGATCGCCCACAGCTTCAGCGGCTGCTCTTTGGTGAGCGCTGCCTGCCTCCGCATTCTCGTCTCGACACGGCTCTCGACGTCCTCTCGGGAGGACTCCGGAAGAGTGCTGGTGACCGCCGCTCGTGCGTAGCGTTCGGTTTGGAGGAGGCCAGGGATGAACAGGCACTCGTAGTTCAGCACCTCGCGGGCTTCGGACTCGAACTCGATGTAGGAGGCGTAGCGTTCCGGGAGATCTGAGGCGATGGTGTGCAGCCAGCCGCGCGTCGCCGCCTGCTTGAGCAGGGTCCTCAGTTCGGAGCGCTTCGGCTCGGCCACCCGGTACGCGTCCAAGAGGCTCGTCAAGGTCCGTGCTTGGGGGCGGACGCGGGCGGTCTCGATCCGGTAGAGCGTGGCCACGTTGATGCCGGTCTGCTCGTTCACCTGCTCGCGGGTGAGTTCGGCGATCTTGCGTAGCTGGCGAAGCTCGGCCGCGAGGCGTCGAAGACGCACCGTCGTTGCCACAACGGCTCCCTTCCGTTTGATGGCGCCGGGCGCGCCCGGCGCCTCGGCGACCCGAGTTATGAATGCAAGCAATGTAAGTGCAACCCTTGCGTGCATACAGTGAGTAATGCATGCTTTGCAGAGCGTGCCACAGGGCGTCGGCCGACCGCAGGCATTCAGCAAGGAAACGGAGCGGCCCCGGGGCGGTGCTTGCACCACCGTCCCGGGGCCTTGACCCGACTGCAAAGGAGTCGGACCTATGTCGAACCTACCCAAGTGCTCGCCTCATGGTGGGCACCAGGAGTGGAGGCCGGTGCCGCCGGCGACGGCTCAGCGGCTGGAGTTGCTGGTCAGGCTGATGGTGAGCCTGCGGAGCCTCGGGCGGGGCTCGGTGCTGTACCTGGACGGGCGGGCCGAGCCGGTGTTGGCGGTGCCGGTTCTGTCGCGGCGGCGGTCGTTGGCGGTGCTCGTCGTCCAGGACCGCGGTGGGTGGTCCTACCTGTGGGACGCCGCTCACCGGACACCGGCCGGGGCGGAGCGGGTCGCGGCCGAGCTGATCTCCGGGGTGGCGTGGTGATCGTCTGGGAAGGGGGACGCACCGAGCGCATGTGCTCGCCCGGTGTCCTCGACGTCCGGGAGGTTCGCGCGCGGGTCCGGAAGGCGCTGCGCGGGTGCGCGGGCGGCTTCGACCTCGACGACGTGGACCTCATGGTCTGCGAGATCGCCACCAACGCGGTCCGGCACAGCGCCAGTGGCAGGCCCGGCGGCGGGGTGTGCGTCACCGTGCTGGTGGCGGCGGAACGGCTCCGGGTGGAGATTCAGGACGACGGCGGCGCACGGGGCCGTCCGATGATCCCCGCGCAGGGCTCAGCCTGGGACGAATCCGGGCGTGGGCTCTTCCTGGTGCAGGAGTTGGCCGGACGCTGGGGCACCCTGTGCGGCGAGGACGGACGCCACACCGTGTGGTTCGAGGTCGTCCGATGACCGCTTTGCGTGCTCTGCGCGCTGCATGGGCGGCTCGACGGCATCGCGGGGCGGGCCGTCCAGCGGAGCATCCGGAGGCGGTGTTCCTCTTCGCCGCCGTCGGACCGGAGGCGCGCAGGGCGTTCGAGATGTTCCCCGGCGAGGCGCGGGCGTGGCGGAGGCTCGCGGAGATGGAGGTGGCGCGGTCGCGGGTCTGGCGGCGGCGCGGCCGGATATGGGACGCGGGCCTGTGCGCCGGGCGGGCCGAGGCGTACCGGGTGGCGGCCGTACAGCTCGAAGACGTGCTGATCGAGTCGCTCGGCCTGTGGGACGAGTACGAGCGCCAGGTCGGTTAGGGCGTGCGGAGTTCGTAGGTGCCGTTGTGGTGCTCGTAGAGGGGGTCTGTGGTGTTGCGGGCTTCTGTGCGTAGGGAGCGCTTTAGCACCTTGTTGGTCGGGGTGCGGGGCAAATCCTTCACTACGCGGATGTAGCGGGGCGTCCACTTCGTGCCCAGGTCTGGTTGGGCGGCCAGGAAAGCGGTGAAGGACGCCGGGTCGAAGGCTTGGCCTGGGGCCAGGGTCACGGCTGCCATTACCTGGTCGCCTACGTGGTCGTCTGGGACGCCGTAGACCGCCACGTCTGAGAAGGGCTCGTAGCGGGCGAGGAGCCGTTCTACGGGGGCCGCGGCGATGTTCTCGCCGTCCACTCTTAGCCAGTCGTCGTCGCGGCCTGCGAAGTACCAGTAGCCGTCTGCGTCGCGGTAGGCGAGGTCGCCTGACCACGTCCAACCGTTGCGGACGCGTTTCGCCGTGGCCTCGGGGTTGTTGTAGTAGCCCTCGAACTTGGCGGCGCCCATGGTGTCGACTATTTCGCCGATCGCTTCTTCCGCGTTGAGAAGTGCGCCGTGTTCGTCGAACTTGGCGGGTGGGCATTCGCGAAGGGTGGCCGGGTCGATGACGAGGGTGCCGGGTTCGGCGACGCCCAGGGAGCCCGGGGGCGTGCCCGGGACGCGGTTGAGTCGGATCTCGCCCTCGCTGGAGCCGTAGGAGTCGATGACGGTGCAGCCGAAACGGCGGGCGAACTCGTGGATGTCGCGTTCGGCGGCCTCGTTGCCGAACGCGATGCGGAGCGGGTTGTCGGCGTCGTCCGGTTTCTCCGGGGTGGCCAGGATGTAGCTCAGCGGCTTGCCGACATAGTTGAAGAACGTCACGCCGTGGCGGCGGACGTCCGGGAGGAAGCCGGAGGCGGAGAACCTGCGGCGCAGGACGATACGGCCGCCCGTCGCGACGGCTGGGGCGATCCCGGCCATCAGGGCGTTCGAGTGGAACATCGGCATGACGACATAGAACACGTCGTCGCAGGTCAGGGCGCGGCGGTCGCGTTGCTGGACGGCTATCCGGCCCAGCCTGCCCTGCGTGCAGATCACCGCCTTGGGCGCTGACGTCGTCCCGGACGTGAACACGAGGGAGAACACCGCCTTCGGGCTGACCGGGGAGACCCCGGCAGGTTCCGCGGCGGCCAGTCGCTCCGTGTACGCGGTGGTGTCGACGCTCAGCGACGGGACGTCCACCAAGCCGTCCAGCAGGGGTGCGCGGGACGTCTCGGTGACGAGCATGGTGCAGTCGGTGTGGGTGATGTCTCGGGCCAGCTCGGCGCCCCGGCGGGTCGGGTTCAGTTCCACCGCCGGGACGCCCGCGAGGGCCAGGCCGAGGAGCCAGAACAGGTGCTCGGGGCCGTTCTCCAGGAACAGGCCGACGTGCCCGCCGGCGTCGGCGAGGGCGGCGCGGCGGCGGGACTCCGCGACGACCTCCCGCCACGTCCAGGACGCGTCCTCGAAGCACAGGCCGGTGCTGTCGTCGTCCGCGCGGGCCGCGACCAGCTCGGCGAACGTGGTCTCGCGGGCCGGGCGGTCGTCGGCCAGTTCCGTCATGGCGTCCGGGCGGCGGCGCGGCCGGCGCGGCGGCCGAAGAAGGTGCCGTCGCCGAGGGACGTCCCGCTGATGTAGCCCTCGCCGTGGATGCCGGCCGCCGTGCGCCCCGCGGCGTACAGGCCGGGGATCGGCCTCCCGGAGACGTCGCGGACCTCGCCGTCCACGGTGGTGTCCAGGCCGCCGAGGGTGAACCCGCCGGCGCCCGTCCCGGCGCCGTGCCTGCCCGCGCCGAAGAACCCGTCGGCCGGGTCGATCGCCGCGAACGGCCCCTTCAGCGGACGCAGCCACCTGGGGTCCTTGTGGAAGTAGGGGTCCTCGCCCCGCTCCGCGAACCGGTTGTAAGTCTCGACGGTCGCCTCCAGCGACCCGGGCGGCAGGCCGAGGGACTCCGCCAGCTCCGCGAGCGTCTCCGCCGCGTGCTTGGGGCGCACGCCCCACATGTCGGCCTCGGCGATCTCGTCATGCCCGGTCTCGTCGATGATCGCCCAGTAGGGGCCGGGCTGGTGCTGGACGGCCCGGTGGCTGTACAGGCCCGGGTAGACGTCCTCGTTGATGAAGCGGCGGCCGAGACCGTCCACGAGCATGCCCCGGCAGACGACGGCGGGGTTGGCGGTGAGCGCGATCTCCACCGACGCCATGCGGCGGGTCGCGGCGCCGAGCGCGCTCGCCATCCGGATTCCGGACCCGTCGCTGGTGCCGTCGCTGATCTTGTCGTGCCCGAGCAGCACCGGGGCGTGGTCGGCGAGCATCTCCTCGTTGTCGACGAACCCGCCGGCGGTGAGGACGACGCCCTTGCGCACCCGGTAGGCCACCGTCTCGGAGAACCTGCGGGCGACGGCGCCGACGACACGGCCGCCGTCCACGACGAGGTTCGTGGCGTAGGTGTCCTGGTGGGTGACGGCGCCCGCCTCGGCGGCGGCCGCGATCAGCTTCTCCATCAGGATCCCGCCGGCGAACATCGGCGCCTCCGGGCGGTGCCCGCGCGGCACGGGCCGGGCGATCGTGTTGTACGGCCAGGCGTTCTCACCGAGCCACATCAGGCCGTCGTCGGTGTACGGCATCCAGCCCGGCGCGTCGAACAGGCTCTCCTTGAAGGGGACGCCGCGCGCGCGGAACCACTCGAAGTGCTCCACGCTCCCGTCGCAGTACAGCCGCAGCTTCTCCGCGTCGGCGTGCGGGCCGAGCGCCGCGTGGAGGAACGCGTACATGTCGTCCGGGGTGTCGTCGAAGCCGCACGCCTTCTGCACCCGCGTGCCGCCGCCGAGGTACAGCTCCCCGCCCGACTGCGCGGACGTCCCGCCGGGGCCGCTCGACCGCTCCAGGACGAGCACGTCCGCGCCCGCGGCCGCGGCCTCGTACGCCGCGGCGGCTCCGGCGGCGCCGAAGCCGACCACCAGCACGTCGCACTCGTGGTCGAACGCCACCTCCGAAGCGCCGACCGGCTCCACCGAGGGCGTCGCCATCGGCCTCAGCCCTCCTTCTGCGCGGCGAACGCGGCCAGCGGCTCGGAGCCCGACCAGTCGTGGCCCCAGTAGCTGTCCTTGGTGATCTCCTCGGCGGTGTAGTACGTCTCGTCCACCAGCAGCCCCTCGCAGCCGTACTCGACGTCCCAGCCGCCGGGCGCCCGCACGTAGAACGACACCATCTTGTCGTTGGTGTGCCGGCCCAGCGTCGACGAGATCGAGAAGCCCTTCGCGGTGACGGTGTCCAGCGCGATGCCGACCGCGTCCAGCGTGTCGACCTCCACCATCAGGTGGACGAGGCCCGGGTCGCCGTCGTGCGGCGCGGGGCAGATCGCCAGGCTGTGGTGGCGCTGGTTCACGCCCATGAACCGGATCCGGACCGGTCCGCCGACCTTCATCGCGCCGCGCGGCAGGAAGCCGAGCACCTCGTTGTAGAACGCGGCGGTCTCGGCGAAGTTCGGGGTGGGCAGCACCACGTGGCCCATGCCCATCGCGCCGGTGACGAACTTCTGCGCGAACCCGGTGCGGACGGGGCTGTGGTCGAGGACCGGGCCGAAGAACACCTCGACGGGCGTGCCGCCCGGGTCGGTGAACGCGATGACCTCCTCGGCGTCCCGCTCGGCCGCCTCTTTCGGCTTCAGCGCCGTGACGGCCGTGCCGGACTTCTCGACGGCCTCGCGGACGGCGGCCAGCGCGTACTGGTCGCGCACCTCCCAGCCCACGGCCAGTACCCGGTCGGAGTCGCCCGGCAGCACCCGCAGGCGCGACCGGCGCTCGTCCATGCGCAGGTACAGCCCGTCGGGGTCGGGGCCGCTGCCTTCGGCGAACCCGAGGCCGTCGAGGGCGAACTCGCGCCAGCGCTCGATGTGCCGGGTCTGGACCTTCAGGTAGCCCAGCCCTCGGATCTGCGTCACTGTCGTAGTCCCTTCGGTATGCCGTCGAGCCGAGCTCGTCCTTCAGATCATGGAGCGCATCGGGCCCTGCGGGGGGTCGATGTCCAGGTCGGTCAGGGCGGAGACGTGGTAGACCGAGCCCGGGACGTGGATCGCGTGGGCGAGGCCGACGTGGGCGTCCCGCCAGAAACGCTGGATCGGGTTGTCGGTGCGCATCGCGTTCCCGCCCGACCGGACGACGATCTCGTTCATCGCCTGCACCGCCCGCCACGCCGCGCGGACCTGGGTGCGGCGCCCGGCGGCCCGCTCCGCGAACGTCGGCACGTGCCCGGACGCGACCATGTCGTACATGCGCGAGCAGTTGTCGAGCAGCGCCGTCCGGGACGCCTTGATCTCCTCGGCCGCCTCGCTGATCGCGTAGAGCACGTACGGGTCGTCCTTGATCTTCGTGCCGGTGATCTGGACGCGGTTCCGCTGGTAGGCCAGGTGGTGGTAGAGGGCGCCCTCGGCGATGCCGATCACCGCGGCGGAGATGCCGAGCGGGAACACGCAGGAGAACGGCATCAGGTAGGCCGGGTTGGTCAGGCCCGCCTCGCGGGGCGCGGAGCCGTCCACGACCTTCGTGTACTCCAGCGTCCGGTAGGCGGGGACGAACGCGTCCTTGACGATGATGTCCTTGCTGCCGGTGCCCTGCAGCCCGGCGACGTTCCAGGAGTCCTCGACGATCTCGTAGTCGGAGCGCGGCAGGATCAGGTGCAGCGACCGGGGCGGCTGCGCCATCTTGCCCTCGTCGTCGCCCAGCATCCCGCCGAGGAAGATCCAGTCGCAGTGGTCGGTGCCGGACGAGAACTGCCAGCGGCCGTTGAAGACGTAGCCGCCGTCCACCGGCCGGGCGATGCCCATGGGCGCGTAGGGGGACGCGATCCACGTGTCGGGGTCCTCGCCCCAGACCTCCTCGCGGACCTTCGGGTCGGCGTAGGCCATCTCCCACGGGTGGACGCCGACGATCCCGGCGATCCAGCCGGTGGAGCCGTCGAGGGCCGCGATCCCGAGCACGGTCTCGGCGAACTCGCGCGGGTGGACCTCCAGGCCGCCGTGCGCCTCCGGCTGCAGCAGCCGGATCACCCCCGTGTCGCGCAGCAGCGTGGCGGCCTTGTCGTCGAGCCGGCCGAGCCGCTCGTTCGCGGGGCCGAGCTCGCGGATCTGGTCGGCCCTCTCCATGATCTTGTCGAGCACGCGGTTCGCCATCGCCTGTCTCCCGTGATGTGTCGTCAGCCGTCGTAGGTGATCTTCAGCCGGCCGGTGACCGGTCTCGCCTGGCAGGCGAGGATGAGGCCGTCGGCGAGATCCTGCTCGTCGAGGACCGAGTTGGCGTCCAGGGTGACCTCGCCCTCCAGCGCCACGCAGGCGCACGCCGAGCAGTTGCCCTCCCGGCACGAGAACGGGGCGTCGACCCCGGCGCGCAGCAGCGCGTCCAGGAGCTTCTCGGACCTCGGCCACGGCACCGTCCGCGTCTCGCCGTCCATCTCCACCTCGACCTCGGCGGCGTCCTCGCCGTCCGGGACCTCCGCGGCGGTGTCCGGTTCCTCGAACGGGTCGCTCTCCAGCGAGAAGAACCGCTCGACGTGGACCCGGACGCCGGAGCCGGTGAGCGTGCCGGTGACCATGTCCATGAAGACCTCCGGCCCGCACACGAACGCCTGCCGGTCCGTGTAGGGAGCGGCCAGCGAGCGGAGCACGGCGGGCGTCGGGAGGCCCTGCACCGTCTCCAGCAGGTGGACGACGGTGAGCCGGTCGGGGTGCCGCTCGGTGAGCTCCCTCAGCTCATCGGCGAAGATGACCGACCGCTCGTCCCGGTTGGCGTACAGCAGGGCGATCTTCCCGCCGCCGCCCGCCAGGCACGACTTGAGGATCGACATCACCGGGGTGATGCCGCTGCCGCCCGCGACGAGCAGCAGGTCGTCGTCCAGCGAGGACGGGGTGAAGGTGCCCGCCGGCCGCAGCACCTCCAGGACGTCGCCCGCCGTGACGTTGTCGCAGATCCAGTTGGACCCCAGACCGCCGTCCACGCGCTTGACCGTGACCTTGAGCCGGTCGTCGGTCAGCGGCGAGCTGCACAGCGAGTAGCAGCGCGCCGCCCAGCCCTCCCCGGACGGGACCCGGACCGTGAGGAACTGCCCGGGCCGGTAGGAGAACCGGTCCCGGTCGCCCTCGGCGGGTTCGAGGACGAGCGAGTGCGCGTCGGCCGTCTCCCGGACGACCTCCACCACCCGCGCCTTGAGTGCCGTCATGACCCCTCGGCGGCCTTCCCGGCGGCCGTTTCCCCCGCCGCCTCCGCGGCGGCGGCGTGCCGGGCCGCGATGTAGCCGAACACGATGGACGGGCCGATCGTCGCGCCCGGCCCCGCGTACTCGTTGCCCATCACCGACGCCGACGAGTTGCCCGTCACGTACAGGCCATCGATGACCGACCCGTCCTCGCGCAGCACGCGGGCGTGCTCGTCGGACACCAGGCCGCCCTTCGTGCCGAGGTCGCCGACCTCCAGCCGGAACGCGTAGTACGGCGCCGTGTCGACGACGTCCAGGTTCGGGTTCTTCAGGTTCGGGTCGCCGTAGTAGCGGTCGTAGGCGGAGTCGCCGCGGCCGAATTCGGGGTCCTTGCCGTCGCGGGCGTAGCCGTTGAACTTCTCGACGGTGGCGGCGAGGGCGTCCGCCGGGACGCCGATCTTCCCCGCCAGCTCGGCGAGGGTGTCCGCCTTGAAGGCGATGCCCGCGTCGTAGAACGCCTTCGGGATCGGGGCGCCCGGCAGGATCTGCGCGAACGGGTAGCGGGCGCGGGCCTTGGCGTCCATCACGAACCACGCCGGGACGTGGCCGCCTTCGAGCTGGTCGTGGACGAAGTTGACGTACGGCGCCGCCTCGTTGGTGAAGCGCGTCCCGTCCGTGGACACGATGACCTGCCGCGGGATGGCGCGCTCGGACACCAGCGGGATCGTCGCACCCGCCGGGTGACGCACGGCGGGCATCCACCACGCGTCGTCCATCAGGTCCACCGCCGCGCCGAGGGCCTCGCCCGCGCGGATGCCGTCGCCCGTGTTCTCCCGGGCGCCCATCGCGAAGTCCTCCCGGCCGCCCTCCGGCAGGTGCTTGTCGCGCATCTCCTGGTTGTGGTCGAAGCCGCCGGTCGCGAGGAGGACGCCCTTCCGCGCGCGGATCCGCAACGTCGTGCCGTCCCGCTGCGCGGCCACGATCCCGATGACGCGGCCGTCGCCGTCGGTGACCAGCTCGTTCATGGCGGTCTTCAGCCAGAGCGGGACGCCGGCGTCCTTCAGCGCCATCCGCAGCCGCGCGACGAGCGCCCGCCCGCCGGTCGACATGTGCCGGCGCCGTATCAGGTTGGACGACACGCGCCACGCCGCGACCATCGACGCGCGCCGGCCCGCCCAAGTGCGCTTCGCCATCGCGAGGTCGTGGTAGTCCTTGGCGGTCACCCAGAGGCCGAGGGGGCCCTTCATGTTGTTCGGCCGCTGGTACCGCTCGTCCTCGCCGAGCTTGCGGGTGTCGAACGGCTTGGCCTCGATGGACCGGCCGAGCGGGCGGCCGCCCTCAAGCTCGGGGTGGTAGTCGGCGTAGCCCTTCGTCCAGAAGAACTGCATCCACCTGCTTCTGCCGATCAGCTCCATCGCGGCGGGGCCGTTGTCGACGAACGCGTCCAGCCGCTCGGCGGAGACGCGTCCCTGGGTGAGGAGGTCGAGGTAGCGGCGGATCGACTCGCGGCTGTCGTCGTGGCCGCGCGCCCGCAGTGTCGGGTTGTTCGGGATCCAGATGCCGCCGCCGGACAGGGCGGTGGAGCCGCCGAACCGCTTGCCCTTCTCGATGATCAGGGCGCTCAGCCCCGCGTCGTGCGCGGTCAGCGCGGCGGTCATCCCCCCGCCGCCGCTGCCCACGACGACGAGGTCGAACTCGTGGTCCCACTCAGTCAGTGTTCCCTGCGGGGGGACGACCCCCCGCTCCCCCCGGCCGGCTTCGCTCATCAGTGCTCGTCCTTCCTGGTCAGGAAGGCGAGGACGGCGCTCTCCCAGGCGGCCTTCTGTTCGATCATCACCCAGTGCCCGCAGTTCGGGAAGATGGTCAGCTGCGCGTCGGGGATCGTCCGCATCGGGACGAGGGCCATGTCGACGGGGCTGACCCGGTCGTCCCGCCCCCAGGTGATCAGCGTCCGTGCCTTGAGCTTGTGCAGCATCGCCCAGTACGGGGGCTCGGCGGACTGCGCCATCGCCTTGGCGCGGGCGGCCATCGCCTTCGACCCGTACATGCGGCGTGCGCTGGCGAGCGTGTCGGGGTCGGTGGCCTGCTTCCAGCGCTCCTCGATCAGCTCCTCGGTGACGAGCCGCTGGTCGTGGACCATCGCGCGCAGCCACCGGACCAGGCGCTCGCGGGACGGGTCGTCGGTGAACTCCATCAGCAGCCTGATGCCCTCGCTGGCCCCCGGGCTGAAGATGTTCGCGCCGAGCCCGCCGACCGTGACCAGGCGGCGGACGCGCTCGGGCCGCCGTATCGCGAACTGGGCGCCGATGATGCCGCCCATCGAGTTGCCGACCACGTCGACCTGGTCGAGGCCGAGGCCGTCCAGGAACCGGCCGGCGGCGCCGCCGGCCGCCATCATCGGGTGCTCCTCGGTCGGGTCGCTGACCCCGAACCCGGGGAACTCCAGGACCAGGCAGCGGAAGTGCTCGGCGAACCGGGCGAGGTTGCCGCGGAAGTTCCGCCAGCCGGTGACGCCGGGACCGGACCCGTGCAGCATCAGCAGGGGCGGGCCCTCACCCGCCTCGTGGTAGCGCAGGACGCCCCGGTCGGTGGCGAGTTCGCGCAACGTCGCCTCGTAGGTCAGCTCCGCAGGCATGATCTCCCAGTCCTTCGACGGTGGCTTGTCCGGAACGTAATCGGCATGGCGGCAAGGTCACCCCGCCGATCCCGATCAGCGGGACGCACGGCGCCCCGCCGCCTCTGCGGGCCACCGCGGCGCACGCTTCCACTCAACGGGATCCGCCCGGACCGCCGCCCGCCCGCCGTGCCTACGTTTCGGAGGCACGACTTGACCGTTGGCGGGTACCTGCCGCTTAGTGGATTTTGTCCCTTTGAAAGTTTGTTGACGACAGGGATCGTGTCCGCACCGACACCGAGGTGAACACATGTCAGCCGAGCCAGCGCTCACCGCAGCCACCGGTCTTCCGGACCCCGACGCCGTCGCGCCCGAGCCGGCCGAGTTCCGCAAGGCGATGGCGGAGTTCGCCACGGGCGTCACCGTGGTCACCGCCCTGGACGGCGGCGAGCCGGTCGGGTTCGCCTGCCAGTCGTTCACGTCGGTGTCCCTTGAGCCGCCGCTGATCCTGTTCTGCGCGGACAAGCGCGGCCGTTCCTGGCCGCGGATCCGTGCGGCGGGACGGTTCTGCGTGAACGTGCTCGGCGAGGAGCAGCGGGAGCTGTGCGAACGGTTCGGGTCGAGCCGGGGCGCCAAGTTCGAGGGCCTGGAGTGGGAGGTGTCCCAGTGGGGGACCCCGGCGCTGCCGGACGTCCTGCTGGGCGTCCACGCGGTCGTGCACGACGTGCACGAGGCCGGTGACCACGAGATCGTGATCGGGCGGGTCCTCGCGGTCGAGCGGCACGTGGTGCGGGACGGCGAGTGGCGGCACCCCATGGTGTTCTTCCGCAGCCGGTTCGGCATCAACGAGCCGGACGCGCCGATGGCCCCGGACCCGTGGGGCCTCGGCGACCGCTGGGGCTGGGGCTGACGGCGCCCGTACCGCGCTGAGCCGCCCCGGCCGCCCGTCAAATCCAGTCGCCGCGGCCCACGGCGAGCAGCCGGTTCATCGTCTCCGGCGACCACGTCGCCCCGTGTCCCGTCGCGCCGGTGCCGCGGCGGGCCCGGCCGCCCGCGCGCCCCGCGCCGGGGACCGCGCCGGGGAACAGGATCTGCGACGTCTCGCGGGCGGCGGTGACCACCAGCGGCGCGACGTTCTCCAGCGGGGTCCGGATGTCGCCGACCAGGGAGATCCCGGCCACCGGCCCCTCGGGCCCCCGGACCGCGGCGGCGACGCACGCGATGCCCGGGAACGCCTCGCCCCGCTCGAACGCCAGGCCGCGGCGCTGCCGAACCCGGTGCAGCTCCTGGTGAAGCGTGGTCAGCTCACCGATCGTGCGGCTGGTGAGCCGGCTGATCCCGGCGCCGAGCAGCGCGTCCACCTGCTCGGGCTCCAGCCACGCCAGCATCGCCTTCCCGAGCGCGGTGCAGTGCGCCGGGGCGCGCCCGCCGACCCGGGACGGGACGGACGTGGCGAGCCGCCCGCCGAGCTTGTCCAGGTACAGCACCTCGGCGCCGTCCAGGACGGCGAGGTGGGCGACGAGCCCGGTCGTGACCTGCAGTTCGTGCAGCAGCGGCGCGGCGGCCTCGCGGATCTTGCCGTGCCCGCCGTCCCGCCCGCCGAGGCCGAGGGCGCGCGGGCCAAGGCCGTAGCCGAACGAGTGGTGGGCGAGCCAGCGCTGCCGGACGAGCTGGTCGAGGATCCGGTGCGCGGTGGAGCGCGGCAGCCGGGTGCGGCGGGCGACGTCCTCCAGGGTCAGCCGGGCGGTGGGCCCGTTGAACGCGTCCAGGATCAGGGTCATCCGCTCGATCATCGACGGCGGCGACTCGCGTCGCGCGGCCGGTCCGGTCTCGGTGATGGCGGCCTCGGTGATGGCGGCCTCGCTCATCGCACCTCCCAGCAGGGGCGACTGAAATGAATTCTTGTTACTCGGAATGTAGCAATCGCTTGGTCTAATGGGAACCCCCAGGTATGACCAGGTCAAACCCAAGTAACTCCGACCAAGCACGCCACCACCCCGCGGCTCCCTCCGCAGTAGAACGCGTTCTTGCCGAATGTCCGCTGGACACGCGGACGCCCACCAGGCCCGGCGCGGCCACCGGCCGGCGCAGCACCACCGGGCGAACCGCGGCCTGCGGTCACCCGGCAACCGGTTTGTCGGCAGCATGTTGATGACATAGGGTGTTCATTTGAACACAAAAAGTCTTCGAAACCTTCGATCCCTTCAGCTCAAGGGATGGTATGATCGAACATAAGTTCGACCAATAGAGATGGTGGTGAACATGAACCACCGACCTACACTGGGTGTTGTGACGGCTCCTACGCCACTTCGCGGTCCTGCGGCGGCCATCGCCTACCTGTTGGCGACCGCCCGGGCCAACGGTGTGCGCGTAAACCGCACGAAGCTCGCCAAGCTCCTGTATTTGGCAGATCTACGTGCGGTCGAACATGGACTCCCCCCCGGCTCCGGCGTGGAATGGCGGTGGCGCCATTACGGACCGCACAGCCTCAGGCTCAAGGAGGTCGAGCGCGACCTGCACGAAGCGGGCCACGTCCGTGTGGAAGAGAATGTCGACCCGTTCACCGGCATCTGCGAGTACACCATCCACTTGATGGACGCGCCGCAGACGATCATCGACGCCGAGTTCACCAAGATCGTGGACGGCGTTCTCGCGGAGTTCGGAGAGTGGTCGGCCGGTCAGCTTCGGGATCTCACCTACCAGACCGCCCCCATGCAGGAGGCCGTGAAGCGGGGAAAGCGCGAAGTGCGCCTCGATCTGGCAGGGGGGCCGCCCTTCCCCGATCTTGGGCCGGGCCTGGCACACCTGCGTTCGTGGGCCACACGCAACCCCCTTCCCGACGACGAGCCCGGGGGCATCGACGATCTGGTGGAGGAGATGGAACTCCTCTCCGAACGTCGCGCCGAGGCGACCCGGCACCTGCTGGAGGACTAGTGCCGGGTCCGTATGTGGCCGGCGGCATCTACCTCGTCCCGGACAAGTCGCTGCGGCTCATTCCCGCGGAGCAGCGGGACGTTCACGACGAGCGCCGCCCCGTGGTGATCGTCACCGGCGCGGACTCCAATGGGGACCCCGACTGGCCCTTCGTCCTCGCCTGCCCGATCTCGGGCTCGACAAGACGCCGCACACGGTTCGACGTCCAGCTCTCCCATGGGCAGGGCGGTGTCACCAAGAAGTGCTGGATCCGCATCCCGGCGGTCCAGCCCCTGATGAAGACGGACCTGCAGGACCGGACCGGGGTGCTGGACGAGGAACTGCTCACCCAACTCCAGGGCCGCCTCGCCCAGTACCTCGGCCTACTGGGTTGACGCCCGCGGTCCCGCTCTGGGGGCGGGCCGGTTCACGGGGTGATGGCCATCCTGGTGAGGATGCGGTTCGCCAGGTCGGGGTCGCCGGTGATCTGGACGGTGACCGCGTCCGGGGTGCAGCGGCCGGCGCTGAGGCGGACGTAGGTCTCCCAGTCCATGGCCAGCCGGACGTCCGGGTTCCCGGGGTCGTCGGCCCAGCGGCCGCGGCCGTCGTCGCCGACATGGACGGCCACGTGGAAGTCGGGCGGGCCGGTGATGTCGAACGCCGCGGTCCGGCCGGGCCCGGCCTTGGCGTGGCGGGCGACGACGAGGGGCAGGCCCCTGCTCACCACTTCCCAGTAGCAGCGAGCGGCCGGTGCGTCGAGGTTGCCGGGGCGCCCGACCGCGCGGCGGATGTCCTGCTCATGCGTCCAGCAGTCCATCGCGCGGACTTTCATGAGCTGGGCGTAGGTGCCCTCCCTGCCTTCCGGCAGCATGACCGCGCGCTCGGGGTCGATGCCGGGCAGCTGCGCCAGCCGGCGTTCGAGGGCGCCCGCCAGTTCCGCCGCCACGGCCGGCCCCGGGACGGGCCGGCGCACATGCACCGCCTTCTCCAGGGAGCGGCCGAAGTCGTTGCGGATGTGGTCGAACTCGGGGACGTCGACGTCGGGCGCGGGATCGCCGAGCAGGTCGGCCTCGATGCCCACGAGATGCGCGAACTGGTCCTTCACCGTCCAGCCGGGGCATTCGGTCGGCCGCTCCCAGTCGGCGTCGCCGAACGTCCCGGCAAGGGCGAGGACCGACCGGACCGTCTGCTCGTAGGCGGCGACACTGGCACGCATCTGCTCCATATGAACCCCTCCGTCGGCCTCAGAGCGTAGTCCGGGGCGTCCCGGGTGCGGCGACGACGGTCAGGATTCGCGGACCTGATCGCGGTTGATGTTCTGGTCCACGCTACCGATCTGGACGTTGCCGCCGTGGATATGGCCCTGTATCCCCACGATCAGTTCGGCCCGTTTGATGCGCACGCCCTCGGACGGCGGCAGCGCCGGGATCAGCACCTCGTCCAAGGCCCGCCGCAGCACCGGTTCCAGCCGGGGTTCCCGCGCGAGCATCCCGGTCAGGGAGGTCTGGACGAAGGCGATCGCCTCCTGCTCGGTGGCGGCCTGCTCGGTGGCTGCGCCCTCGGCGGATCCCGCGCGCGTGCCGTGCAGCGCGGCCACGAACTCGTCGGCCTCCCTGGGCGCCACCGAGGAGAGCGCGTCGCCGAACGCGGAGATCACTCGCGGCCGCTCGTCCGTCCCCATGGCCCTCACCAGGGCCTTTCCCACCGCCGTGACCACTGGTTCCACCGCGATCTCCCGATCGATGTCCGTCTAGTGCCCACGGTACGACGTGCGCAGCCAGTCCCGCACCCGGCGGGCGTTCGCGAGCGCGCGTTCGTCGCCCGACTCCTCGTGGATGCGCACGGCCTCGCCGACGGCAGCCAGCCCGTCCTCGTGCCGGCCGAGCGACCCCAGGGCCACCGCGAGGTTGCTCAGGGCCGAGGCGAGGTCGGGGCGGAACGTCCGCGGCCGCTCGTCCGCCAGCCTTCGGTAGAGGCCCACGGCCTCGTCGCCGCGCTCCACCGCCTCGGCGACGCGGCCCAGGGCCGTGAGGTGGGACGAAAGTCCGCTCAGGGACCTGGCCAGGCCGGGCAGGGCGTCGGGTTGCCGCCGCATGAGCCGCCGGTAGATCTGGACGGACTCCTCCGCGGCGTCAACGGCTTCCTCGTACCGCTCCAGCTCGCCCAGCGTGGCCGAAAGACCGCTCAGCCCGGAGGCCAGTTCGGCCTCGTAGGACCGGACACGCTCGCTGTTCAGCCTGCGGTAGTGCTGGACGGCCTCGTAGCCGCTGCCCACCGCGGCGGCGACCAGGCCGGCGGCCAGGGACCACTGCGACAGGTTGGCCAGGCTGCCCGCCAGCGCCGCCGTGAACTTCCTGGGCCGCCGCGCGGCCAGCCCGCGCTGGATCTCGATGGCCTCGCGCACGGCCGACAGGCTCTCGCCGGTCCGGCCGAGTTCGGCCAGCAGCACCGAGTGGTTGTTCAGGTTCCTCGCGAGGGCCGGCCGGAACGCCTCCGGATGCTCCGCGGCCAGGCGGCGGTGGATCGCGACGGCCTCCTCGGACACCGCCAGCCCGTCCTCCGGACGTTCCGCCTGGCCCAGCCTGATGGCGAGATTCGACAGGCAGGCCGCCAGCTTGGGCCGGAAGGTCGCGGGCTGCTCCGCCGCCAGCCTCCGGAAGACCACCACCGCCTCGGTGGCCGCGGACACCGACTCCTCGTAGCGTCCCAGGTCATGGCACCGGTCGGCCAGGTTGGCGAGCGACACCGCGAGGTCCGCCTCGAACGCCGCGGGATTGGCCGCCGCGAGCCGCCGGCGGATGGACACCGCCTCCCAGATCGTGGCGAGCCCCTCGTCCGGCCGGCCGACGCCCGCCAACCGGTTGGACAGGTTGTTCAGCGCGGCCGCGAGCTGCGGCCGGTGCGCGTCGGAGCGCGCCATCGCCAGTCTCCGGTAGACGCCGACCGCCTCCTGAGCCGCGGCGAGCGCGTCCTCGGAACGCCCCAGTTCCCCCAACTGGACGGAAAGGTTGTTCAGCGCCGCGGCCAGGTCGGGTTCGTAGGCGGCGGGGCGCATCTCCGCCAGCGGCCGGAAGCGGTCCACCGCCTCCCGGCCCGCGGCGAGCCCCTCCTCGTACCGCCCCTGCTCGCCCAGCCGGACCGCCAGGTTGGCGAGCGAGCCGGCGAGTGCGGCCTCGAACGCCCCCGGGTTCGCGTCGGCCAGCCGCCGCCGGATCAGCACGGCCTCCTGCGCCGACCGCGCGCTCTCGGCGGTGCGCCCCAGCTCTCCAAGCCGCAGCGCGCGGTTGTGCAGGGCGGCGGCCAGCATCGGGAGGTGCGGGTTCGCGTCCCCTTCCCCCTCCGCCAGCTCGCGGTACAGGCCCAGTGCCTCCTCGACCGCTGCCAGGGCTTCCTCGCACCGCCCCATCTCCGCGAGGCGGGCGGACAGGTTGTTCAGGCCCGCCGCCAAGGCCGGACGGGTCGACGGCATCCCCGCGCGGCAGAGTTCCACGGCCTCCTGGACCGCCGCCAGGCTCTCCCGGCGCCGCCCCAGGTCCGCCAATGCGAGCGACTGGGCGTTCAGGCTCGTCGCGAGCTGCGTCCGGAACACCCGGGGATGTTCGACGTCCAGTCTCCGCATGACCTCGACGCCCTCGGCGAGCTGGCCGAGGCTCTCCTCGTGCCGCCCGAGCCGCCCCAGATGTCCGGAATTGAGCACCAGGGAGTCGGCGAGCGCACCGATGTAGCGGACGTCCTCCTCCCCCTCGGCCAGCGCGCGGGCGACCACCGCACGCCGGAGTTCGAGCGCCGCCGAAGCCGCATCCTGGGCCGCCTCGTACATGCCGATGTTGGCTCGGCGCTCGCTCAGCCGCTCGTACAGCCTGGCCTTTCCGGCCGGGCTCCGCACCGCGGCGAGCCTGGACTCCATGAGCCGCTCCGCGAGCACGGCGCTCGCGATGTCGAGATCGATCAGCCGGACGCCGGGCAGCCGCGCTTCGACGGCCTCCAGGACTTCCGGGTCCACCTCCGGCATCTCCGTGAGCCGGAGCAGGACGGCGCCGCCCGCCGCGATGGCCGACCCGGGACGTTCGAGCAGGAGGGCGTTGAGCTGCTCCGCGACATGCGGCCACCGGCGGGCCGCCTCGACCAGCAGCCCGAGGAGCGCCGGTCCGCGCTGCGTGGCCGCCAGGGTCCGCAGAAGGTCGACCGCCCATTGTTCGGCCCGGACGTCGCGATCGTGCTCGTGGTCGTGCCCGGGGATGGCGAGGGCCACGAAGTCCTCAGCGAGGCCGCCCGGGGAGAGCGGCTGCAACCCCGTGCCGGTGGTCACCGGCGGATAGCAGTAGAGGTGGTCCCGCAGTGCCGCCGCCGGTTCCGCGATGCCCGCGGCCCGCAGCACGTCCTCGCAGTCCTCCAGCGGCACCGGGCCCACCAGCGAGGCGGCGTAGGCCGCACGGGCCATGGCGTCCGGGGTGCTGCCGATGATCCCGTTGTGGTGCAGCCCCCGCCAGGATCTGCGTTCCTGACGTGCCACCGAGACCTCGACCGGGCGCGAGGGCGCGCCCTCTCCCTCCGACACCTGGGCGAGCGCCGCCATGTGGATGGTGAGGGGCCGCTGGAACGCGGGGTCGGTGTCCAGCTCCGGCGGTGGCGATATCGCGGTCCGGTCCGCCCCAGGGATCACCTCGGCGAACAGTTCGGCCGCCCCCAGGAAAACGGCCCGCCGGGCGGACCCGTCGTCCGGTAGCGGTGCGAGTTCGCTGGCGTCGGTCTCGATCCCCCGGCCGCTGAGCCGGTGCGAGAGGGCACGCCACCACGCTCCCGCCGGGCGCGCGAGGAGGAGTACGCGGACCGTCCGTTCGCCGCCGAGCGCGACGTCCTCCAGCATGTCCAGCAGCTCTTCGACCGGCCACGCCTCGGCGTCGTCGACGACGAGGAGCAGCCCCAGCGGCCGCCGCCCCTCGCCCGGCCCCGTGGGCTTACGGGTCGCGGGCGGCTCCCGTTCCTCGCCGGGATGCGCCGCAGCCACCTCCCATCCCCCCGTATTGCTCAGCATGGCGAACTCGCGCGCCAGCCGGGTCTTGCCCTGTCCTCCCGGACCGTGCACCAGCCTGACCCTCGCTCCCTCCCCGCGCAGCCACGCGTGGAGGTCGTCGAGTTCGGAATCGCGGCCGACGAGACGTGCCCGCTCACCGGCGGCGGCGAGCGCCCGGCTCGGCGGCACGCCGTACGGGGCCGGCAGCGGTGCGGCCGGCGGCGGATAGGGAGTGATCGTGTAGCGGCGGCGCGGTTCGGCGGCGTCATCGAGGCCGGGCTCATCGGGGACGGCCGCCGCGACCGGGCGTTCCACGGTCAGCCGGACGGTCCTGAACGGCACGCCGCCCGCCGTGACGAGGGTGAGGCACAGCTCCTCGCCCGGAGCGTCCAGCGCCTGCGCGACGAAGGTGACGGGCCCGTAGGTGCCGCCGAACCGGTGCACCACCAGCGTGGTGTCGCCGACCGACTCGACGGCGAACCCGGAGCCGCCGTCCAGGACGCAGCCGATCGCGTACTCCTCCTGCTCGTAGGGCCATTCGCCCAGCGGCCCCTCCAGTTCGACGTCCACGCTGACGAGGTGGCGGCCGCCGGTCTCGGCGCGGCGCGGCCAGCTCACGACGGGACGCAGCCGGACCTCGGCCGGGCTCATGTCTCGTCCCGGCGCACGAGGCGGAGCGTCGTGTCTGGGTGCCCGAAGTACACGTACATGAAGCTCCAGAAGAACCTCTTGTACGCGTCCGGGAACCGGTCGTCGGGCTCGTTCGGCCGGAAGCGCACCCGCTTGGCGTAGTGCCGCCGGTGCTCGTGCAGGAACCGCGCCAGGTTCTCGGGGTTCTTCCCGGCCCGCTGGACGAGCTTCACCGCGAACCCGTGGGAGTGCCTGGCGCCGATGTCGCCCCCGGTCGCGATGACACCGCGTGCCCCCTTGGTCAGGAAGGTCTGCGCGAAGCTGCGGGTCGGGGCCCCGAGGTGCCCGCTGTCCATCACGGTACGGCCGGTGATGCAGGCGTTGAGCAGCACGATCGCCTGTGCCGCGCGCAGCGCTGACATGTCGTACTCGAAGAGCCGTTCCAGCGCGATCCCGTTGAGCTTGAGCCTGTCCGCCGTGTACTCCCCGTGGCACCGGATCATCAGCAGGGAGAACGGCGGATGTTCCGCGTTCTCGTCCGAGAGGGACCGGAGCAGCTTGTCGACGGTGGGCTCGCGGTCCCGGACCTCGTACTTGGCGAACGCGTCGAGGCCCTCCCTCAGGTCTTCGGCCTCCATCATCATGAGACCGCCCGTCCGCTCCTGCGCCACCGCGCCGTAGCGTCCGCCGGCCTGCTCGTACAGCAGGCTGGTCCACCTGGTGACGGGGATGAGCTCGCCGAGCCATCCGCGGGGGCCGGACCGCCCCGGCGGCGGCTGGTGGAAGCAGAGCTCCCATGGGATCTCGTAGCCGGTCACGTCGAACACGACGAGCTGCGCGTTCTCGTCCTGGAGAAGGTCACCGAGCCAGGAGTGCAGCGTGCGCAGGCCGCCCCACCAGTTCATCATCCAGTCGTGGGTCCGCCGCCATTCCTCGTCGTCGACCGCTCCGTTCAGCCTGCCCAGCGAAAGATCCTCGTGGGCCTGCTGCGCGTCGAGGTCGTCGTCGGAGGTCGCGCCGTGGTGCTCGCCCCTGTGGTGGAAGTGGAGCTCGAAGCTGCGCGGCCCGTATCTGGCGTTGGCCTTGACCGACAGCATCGCGACGTTGGGCGCGAGCTCCTCGTCCAGCGGAGCCGGCCCGGCCGGGAGGCTCTCGGGCTCCGGGGCCGGCACGGCGTCGGAGGGGACGGCGGGGACGGCCGGTCTCGTCCGGGCCTCCGGCGGCTCACCGCCGTCCGCGGACATCTCGCCCCGCATGCTCATCGCCGGTGCCCCTCCTTCCGCGGTGCGACGATCACCGAGCCGCCCATCGCCTCCGCGAGGTCGAAGGGCAGCCCGGAGTACTGCGCGACGTCGGGCGACAGCACGACGGCGCGGACGCCGGGCAGCGTGCGCAGCGGGGCGGCCGCGTCGAGCGCGGCCGTCACCCCCCGGCGGCCCACCGCCTCGCGGACCGTGCCGAGCAGGCTGTCGTCCAGCGGCACGTTGCCCCGGCCGTCCGTGGCGACCACCAGCGAGATCGGCAGGGGACCGCGCCGCAGCAGCCGGCGCGTCTCGGCCACCGCCAGTTCGAGGCCGTGGGCGAGGGGGGTGGCCTGGCCGGGCGACCGGTTGAGCGAGGCGAGGACGCGGGGGTCCAGCAGGGAGCGGGCCCGGTAGCGGACGGCGCTCAGCTCCGCCGGATTGTCCCGGTGGCCGAGTTCGATCACCGACACGGCCGAGTCGTCACGGTGGGCCCGGCGAAGGAACGCGGCCATCCCGGGAGCGCGGTCGAAGTGCCGCCAGCACGAATGGTCCAGCACGAGGACGAGGGCGGAACCGGGCTCGGGCTGGCGACGCGGCCGGCGCAGGTCCGCCGGGCTGATGAGCAGCCTGCCGCCGCCCCCCGGACGGTGGGCGCGCCGCACCCGCTGGTACTTCGCGGCCTCGACCACCGTGGCGACGATGGCGAGGTCCCGGAGGTCGAAGGCCGGGCGGACACCGAGGGGCCGCCCCCTGCGTCGCGCGGCGAGCGTGCGTTGCCGGCCCGCCGGGCGCAGCGTCCCCAGCCTCGGGAGGGCGTCGGCCTCGTCCTCCGGATAGGGCCAGGAGTCGTCCGGCAGCGCCGCCGGAAGGGGCACGGGCGGGCCGGCGCGCCCGTCCCCCACCGGTTCGGCGGCGCCGGAGCCCGCGGACACGCGGGCCGCGGGCCGCACCGGCTCCGGACGGGGCGGGCGGGGCGCGACCTGTCCGGCCGGCCGGAAGGGTTCCGCCGGTTCCGGCGGGGCGCCGGACGCCCCGGGGACCGGGAGGCCCATCAGCTCCGCCGCCTCGTCGACATGCGCGGGTCCGGTGGCCCCGGCCCCGGCGAGACCGGCCAGCACGCGCGCCACCCGGGCGAGCGCCAGATCCCTGCGGCGGCTCGGGCCGGGCGGCAGCAGGTCCACGACGCGCAGGGCCGCCGCCCGGGACAGCGGCGGCCTGGTCGCCGGCCCCGCCGCCAGGGTGGGCAGCCCGTCCAGGAGCGCCGCGTCCTCGGCGGTCCGGGTGGTGCGGCACGCCGCGGCCGCCGACGGGGCCCACTCGGCACGCAGCCCGCCGGCCGCCACCCGGATCGGGAACCGGTCCAGCAGGTGCGGCGACAGCCCGCCGGCCGCCGCGCGCGGTGCCGCCGCGAGCCACCACGTCCGCGGCGTCCAGCGCAGGCTGTGCCCGAGCAGTTCCGCCGAGGCCGCGTCGGCGCCGGCCATCGTCACGATGCTGCGCGCCGCGAGCGGGTCGGCCTGGACGAGGTCGGGCACGATCACCACGGCGCCGGAGTCCGCGGCGAGCGGTCCCGGTTCGAACCGGAGTTCCTCGCCGTGCAGGCGGGTGCGGAGCCAAAGGCCCTCGTCCCCGGAATGCGGGCCGAGCAGCACGGTCGGGGGTGTTCCGGGCAGCGCCTCGGCGAGCCGGTGGGCCAGCGGCGCCAGCAGGGACGGTTCGAGGTCGAAGAAGAGCACGCCTCCCAGCCGGTGGTCCGCCGCGAGGCACCGCAGCAGTGTCCGTACCCGGGCGAGCGAGGCCATCGGCTCACCCCTCGCGCAGCTGCTCGGTCACCATGTCCTCCTCGGCGGCCCCCCACTCCGGGAGCCGGCCGGAGTCGCCGCTGGACCTGCGGTGCACCAGCGCGAGCCGCGCGACGCGCCGGACGTGGCCGGTGGTCACCGCGGCGTCGCCGTCGATGGCGGCCAGAGCCCGCGAGGCCCGCGCCAGGACGATCTCGCCGCGGTGCCCGGCGAGCCCGAACGCCTGCGCCAGCCGGGCGCACGCCGCGAGCGTCCCGTCGGCGAAGACGACCTCGCCGACCCGCTCCTTCGCCTTCTCCAGTTCCGCGCGCCGCTCCGCGTCCCGCCGCCGCGCCTCGGACACGAGTTCGCCGCCGGGGTCGTCCTGGAAGGCGAGGACCCTCTCCATGATGAGGGCGCGCTCGTCCACCGCGTCCTCCGGGCGGACCTCGGCGACCAGGCCGAACCGGTCGAGCAGCTGGGGCCGGAGGCTGCCCTCGTCGGGGTTCATGGTCCCGACCAGCGTGAACTTGACCGGCACCGACCGCTCGGCGAGATTGTCGCGCTGGATGTTGAGGACCCCCGTGGACACCACGTCCAGGATGATGTTGACCAGGTAGTCGTCGAGCAGGTTGACCTCGTCGATGTAGAGGATCCCGGAGCTGGACTTGGACGCCTCGACCAGCAGCCCGTCCTGCGCCTCGGGCTCTCCCCGCATCAGCTTGTCGATCTTCCAGCCGCCGAGAACCCGGTCGTCGGTGGCGCCGATCGGCAGGGTGACCGGAAGCTCGCCGGTCAGCATCGCGGTGAACGCGCGCACGGTCGTGGTCTTCGCGGTGCCGCGCTGCCCTGTCGCCAGCACGCCGCCGACGGCATCGCTGACGTAGGCGATCTCCAGCGCGGCACGCAGTTCCCCCTGCCCGACGATCAGCGAGTACGGCAGGACGGACGACATCGGCTCCTGATCGATCACTTCTGTTCCCTGTACACGATGTGACTCTCGTTCTGTACCAGCGCGAATCTCATGTCGTCCGGCAATGGAATTCCCTGCCGCCAGTGGTCGCACCAGAGCTCGAACAAGGCGCGCTCCTTGTCCGGGTCCTCCTGGGGCGGCATGCGCAGGGCGTAGAGCAGGTCCGCCCGATGCAGATCGAAGGCCACCTCGACGCTCTCGGCGTACGCGAGCGCCACGTGCACGGCGCCGCGGTAGGCCGTCCAGGCCAGCGCCAGGGGGACGAGTGCCAGCAGCAGCCACCAGCCCGACGCCAGCAGCAGCGCGAACGTCGCGACCGCGGTGAACGCCATGGTCACCGCCATCCGGGCTGCGAGGTCCAGGCTGTCGCGGCGGTCGTCGACGGTCGCCCTGACCCGCTCTCCGAGAAGCGGGTAGAGCCTCGGCCAGGCCGTCACCGCGTCGAGCCCGTATGCGCGTCCCGCGCCGTCCTCCATCGCCGCCAGCACGTTGCCGAGGGCCGTTCCCCGGACGAGGTGGTCCGGGATCGGGAACCGGCGCCGCAGGTCATGCCCCGCCGCGCCGGCCCGCTGGATCTCCTTCTCGTCTGGAGGCGCCCCCTTGGGCTCCGCGGCGTCCGACAGCGCCTTCTTGCGTCTCAGCTGCCCCTCGCGCCGGCCCACCCCCGGTGAC
>NZ_SMLC01000104.1 GCF_004349245.1 Actinomadura sp. 6K520
TCCCGCCTGCCCGCCACCGACCGCGCCCACCGCATCGGCACCATGGTCCTCAACAACGGCGGCCCCGGCGAGCCCACGCTGGGCATGCCCCTACAGGTTCGCGCGGCCATGAAGGACGTCGCCACCCTCGCGCCGCCGACGGCACAAGCAGCACCGGCAGAACCAACACCGTCACCACGGACGAGCCCAGCCCGCCCAGCAGATAAAGCGACCCGCCAAAGGCCCGATCACGCATGTGCACCTCTCCGCGCCGCCGGCATGAAGATGATTGTCCGCCACCGGGTCTCAGTGGGGCACTACAGCAGGCTGTACCAGCACGCGTGCCTCCAGCCGTATCGTGACGGAGGTCCGGTCGAATTAGCGTCCTCGCTCATGAAATCGACTTCTGCGAGAGCCTGCGGACGCCTGGTCCCGGTCGTGGCCCTACTCGCCCTGTCCGCCGCCGTTCCTCCCCTCGCCAAAGCCGACGGCGCGCCGCCCCAGATGCTGAAGTGGAAGCCCTGCGCGCAAGGTCCCGACGACGTCGTCGGCAAAGATCTCGACCGGGCGGGCGCGCGGTGCGCGGAGCTCACCGTCCCGCTCGACCATTCCAGGCCGGGTGGCCGCACCATCAAGCTCGCGCTGTCCCGCCTGCCCGCCACCGACCGCGCCCACCGCATCGGCACCATGGTCCTCAACAACGGCGGCCCCGGCGAGCCCACGCTGGGCATGCCCCTACAGGTTCGCGCGGCCATGAAGGACGTCGCCACCCGTTACGACCTCGTCGGCCTGGACCCGCGCTTCGTCGGACGCAGCACGCCCCTCGACTGCGGCTGGCCCATCGGCATGTTCCTCCGCTCGGCCGGCCCGACCCGCACCCGGTTCGACCACCAGGTGGCGGTGCAGCGCGACCTGGCCGAACGGTGCGCCCGGCGCCACGCCGACGTGCTCCCGTACGCCAACACGCGTGACACGGCCCGCGACATCGACCTCGTGCGCCGCGTCCTCGGCGAACGCCGTATCTCCTTCCTCGGCTACTCCTACGGCGCCTACCTGGGCGCGGTCTACACCCAGATGTTCCCCGGCCGAACCGATCGCGTCGTCCTGGACAGCGCAGGCGACCCGAGCAAGTGGGGCCCCCGGGCCTTGCAGGGCACCGAAGAGGAGGCGGAACGCGCCCTGCGCGGCTGGGCGGCCTGGGCCGCCGAACGTCACGGCACCTACGGCCTCGGCGCCACCCCCGCCCGCGTGCTCGCCACCGTGAACGCGATCGTCACCGCCGCGGAGGACCGCCCGCTCCGCGTCGGCCCTCACGAGGTGGACGACCAAACGATCCCCTACCTCCTCTCCATCGGCCCCGGCGACGACCGCCCCGCGGCCCGCACTGGGTTCGCCTCCACCGTCCAGACCTTGAACGAGGCCGCGCATCGCCGCCCAGCCGACCCCGGCCCCGAACTCGACGGACTCCTCAGGTTCGTCCTGACAAGCGCGGGCTCTCCCCTTGCCAGCCCGACCGCCGCCATCGCCTGCGGCGACCGCGCCGCACCACGCAACCCCGAGACCTACTGGAACGACGTCCAGCGCAGCCGCGCCCGGCACCCCCTGTTCGGCCCCCTCAAGAACAACATCTGGCCGTGCGCCTTCTGGCCCAACCTCCCGCGGGAGCGCCCCACGCACATCGCCAATCCCACCCCCGCTCTGCTCGTGTCCGCCACCGGTGACACCGCCACCACGTACGAGGGCAGCAAGGCCATGCACAGGGCACTGACCGGCTCCCGCCTGCTCACCCTGCGCGGCGCCACCGCCCACGGCATCTACGGCGAATACGGCAACCTCTGTGTGGACGCCAAGGTCAACGCCTACCTGACCACCGGCACCCTCCCGCACACCAACCCAACCTGCCGCCCCTGACAAACCCGCACCGTGAGGCCGCGATCCCCCATCGCGGCCTCACGCGGCAATCGGGAACACACTGGTGGCCGCCGCGGTCGGGCCGCGGACGCCCTGGCCCGCGCCATGCGCGGTGCGGGACGAGTGCCGCCGCGTCAGGTGGACGGGCGGCGACGGTCGCGCCCTCGGAGCCGACCCCGCGCGGCGCCCCCTTCGACATGCGCACGGTGCGCACGAGGGGGTGCGGATAATCGCTGGTGGAGTAGGGCGGTGGGGTCGTAGCGTGCGGGCGTGCGTGACTTGATCAGACTCCCCAAAGCCCACCTGCACGTTCATCTGGAGAGCACCGTGCGGTGGCACACCCTTCGCGAAATCGGCGCTGCCAACGGCGTGGAGGTACCGGAGGACGGCGTGCGGTTCGGGAGCTTCGCCGAGTTCTTCGCGCAGAACGACCTCGTCCGCGCTTGCCTGCGCCGTCCCACCGACTTCCGGAGGGTCGCCTACGAGTTCTGCGAGGACGAGGCCGCGCAGGGCACCCGCTACGCCGAGGTCTCCTTCACGGCGGCCGGCCACGGTGAGCGCCTCGGCGACCTCGGCATGCCGCTCGCGGCCGTCCTGGAGGGCCTGGAAGCCGGACAGGAGGCGTTCGGCGTCGAATGCCGCCTCATCCTCGACCACTCCCGGCGCCGCTCCGTCGAACGCGCCTGGCGGACGCTGGAACTCGCGCGCCGCCACGACGGTGTGGTCGCGATCGGCCTGGCGGGCGACGAGGCCCACCCCGGCGATCCGTTCACCGATGTGTTCGCCGCCGCGCGGGACGCGGGCCTGCACGTCGTCCACCACGCGGGCGAGGGCGAAGGACCCGCCAGCATCCGGCAGGCGCTCGGTCCCGGTCGCACCGAACGACTCGGCCACGGCATCCGCATCCTGGACGATCCGGACCTCGTGGCCGAAGTCCGCGAGCGCAGGATCCCCCTCGAAGTGTGCCCGTCCTCGAACGTCGCTCTCGGCTTCGCCGCCTCCCTGGACGACCACCCCCTCCCCCGCCTCCGGGAGGCGGGCCTGGTCGTGACCCTCAACACCGACATCCCCGCCCTGATCAACACCCCCCTGGCCACCGAGTACGCCCGCGTTCGAGACACCTTCGGCTACGACGACGCCACCCTGGCCGACCTGGCTCACGCCGGTGTCGACGCCTCCTTCGCCCCCACCGAAACCAAGGCCCGCCTCCACCGGGAAATCGAAGCTTGGCTGTCCTGACCGCTGGCCCCCTTCGGTGAACGGTGCCGTGTCCGGCGCCCGGCCGTGGCGCTGGCGATCCGCCCGTCGGGCCCGCGCTGCCCACGAACTTCGACGTGCCAACGCCGCCTGCGAACCACCCGCGGCCCCCGGTTCGACGTGCCCATGCCGCCGCCGCACCAGGTCATGGGGGTTGGAGTTCGGTCAGGGGGCCGGCTCGGATCTCCCGGAGGAAGGGGTCTGTGTCGTTCTGCCACTGGGGTGGTGTGCGGACGACCGGGTGCACGGGGAGGCCCAGGCGGGCGGCGGCCTCCTGGGCGGCGTCGTGGGCGACAGTGCGGGTGATGTTGCCGATGACCAGTACTTCGACGTCGGTGGGCTGGTCGCCTGGGGTGCCGTCGTAACGCGCCGCCCAGGAGCCGAACAGGTACACGGCGTTCACGGAGGGCAGGCGTCCGAACTCTTCCGCCACCACGGCCGCTGGGCCGAACGTCAGCATCAGGAGACGGGTGAGGGGTTCGTACAGGAAGCTTTCGGTGTTCCGGGCGACCAAGCGGCCGGCCAGGGTGCGGCGCAAGGTCAGGATGTCTGCGCGCGCCAGCCGTTCCACCTCGCGCATCACCGACGCGAGGTCGACGCGGAGCATCACGGCCAGGTCGAGCATCGACATCTCGCGCTCCGGGCCGAGGAGGAGGCGCGCGAGGAGTTCCCCTTGCAGGTGGGAGCGGAAGATTGGGAAGCGGGCGGGGGCGCGGGCCCGGACGTCACGCAGAAATGCCTCGGTGACCTTCTCGGCTCCGGTGGCGCGGACAGGGCGTCTCGTGGGCTCGGCCGCCGAACCGATTGCATTCGATCGCATGTTCGAATGCTATGGGTCGGGTACGACGGAGCCCGGTGGAATCACAGGTTGTGGATAAGTGGCGGCAGGCGGTCGGCTGAAGACTGCTGGTCAGGCTCCGTAGGCGGGCCGACGGACAGGCGACAGGGGGCGGGGGCTCTCTTGGTGATGCCTGAGCATGCGGAAGGGCCCGCGCCGGTGGTGAACCGGTGCGGGCCCTTCTGCTGCGGACGTCAGTCCTTGTTGAAGTTGACCGCGCCCTCGATGGGCGGCGGGCTGTCGGGGACGGTGTCCGGCTTCGGGACGCCCTTGAAGGTGAACTTGGCGGTCTCCGCCGTCGCCTCCTTGTTCTCAAGGTCGAAGCCCTCGGTGCCCACGATCACGATCTGACCGGGCTTGAGCTCGCTGAACAGGATCTTCTCGGACAGGCTGTCCTCGATCTCCCGCTGGATCGTGCGGCGCAGCGGCCGGGCCCCGAGGACGGGGTCGTAGCCCTTCAGCGCCAGCAGGTCCTTGGCCTCCTGCCGCAGCTCGATGCCCATGTCGCGGTCGCGCAGCCGCTCGTCCACCTTGGCGATCATCAGGTCGACGATCTGGATGATCTCCCGCGGGGTGAGCTGGTGGAACACCACGGTGTCGTCGACGCGGTTGAGGAACTCGGGACGGAAGTGCTGCTTGAGCTCCTCCGACACCTTCGCCTTCATCCGCTCGTACGAGCCCTGCTCGTCGTTCTGCCGGGCGAAGCCCATCGACACGCCCTTGGAGATGTCCTTGGACCCAAGGTTGGTCGTCATGATGATGACGGTGTTCTTGAAGTCCACGACACGGCCCTGCGCGTCGGTCAGGCGGCCGTCCTCCAGGATCTGCAGCAGCGAGTTGAAGATGTCCTGGTGGGCCTTCTCGATCTCGTCGAACAGCACGACCGAGAACGGCTTGCGGCGCACCTTCTCGGTCAGCTGGCCGCCCTCCTCGTACCCGACGTAGCCGGGCGGGGAGCCGAACAGCCGCGAGACGGTGTGCTTCTCCATGAACTCGGACATGTCGAGCTGGATCAGCGCGTCCTCGTCGCCGAACAGGAACTCCGCCAGCGTCTTGGACAGCTCGGTCTTACCGACACCGGACGGGCCGGCGAAGATGAACGAGCCGCCGGGACGCTTGGGGTCCTTCAGGCCGGCGCGGGTACGCCGGATCGACTGGGAGAGCGCCTTGATGGCGTCCTCCTGGCCGATGACCCGCTTGTGGAGCTCGTCCTCCATGTTCAGGAGGCGCGTGCTCTCCTCCTCGGTCAGCTTGAAGACCGGGATGCCGGTGGCGGTGGCGAGGACCTCGGCGATCAGCTCGTCGGTGACCTCGGCGACGACGTCCATGTCGCCGGCCTTCCACTCCTTCTCCCGCTGCGCCTTCTGGCCGAGCAGCTGCTTCTCGGAGTCGCGGAGCGCGGCGGCCTTCTCGAAGTCCTGCGCGTCTATCGCGGACTCCTTGTCGCGCCGGACGTCGGCGATCTTCTCGTCGTACTCGCGCAGGTCCGGCGGGGCGGTCATCCGGCGGATGCGCATCCGCGAGCCGGCCTCGTCGATCAGGTCGATCGCCTTGTCGGGCAGGAACCGGTCGCTGATGTAGCGGTCCGCGAGCTGCGCCGCGGCGACCAGCGCGCTGTCGGTGATCGACACGCGGTGGTGCGCCTCGTAGCGGTCCCGCAGGCCCTTGAGGATCTCGATCGTGTGCGACAGCGACGGCTCGGCGACCTGGATCGGCTGGAAGCGCCGCTCCAGGGCGGCGTCCTTCTCCAGGTGCTTGCGGTACTCGTCCAGCGTGGTCGCGCCGATGGTCTGCAGCTCGCCGCGGGCCAGCATCGGCTTGAGGATGCTGGCGGCGTCGATCGCGCCCTCGGCGGCGCCCGCGCCGACCAGGGTGTGCAGCTCGTCGATGAACAGGATGATGTCGCCGCGGGTGCGGATCTCCTTGAGGACCTTCTTCAGGCGCTCTTCGAAGTCACCGCGGTACCGGGAGCCGGCGACCAGCGCGCCCAGGTCGAGGGTGTAGAGCTGCTTGTCCTTCAGCGTCTCGGGGACCTCGCCCTTGACGATCTTCTGCGCCAGGCCCTCCACGACGGCGGTCTTGCCGACGCCGGGCTCGCCCACCAGGACGGGGTTGTTCTTGGTGCGGCGGGACAGCACCTGCATGACCCGCTCGATCTCCTTGTCCCGGCCGATGACCGGGTCGAGCTTGCCCTCACGTGCGGCCTGGGTCAGGTTGCGGCCGAACTGGTCGAGCACAAGGGAGGTGGACGGAGCCGACTCCGAGGGACCGCCGGAGGCGGCCGGCTCCTTGCCCTGGTAACCGTGCAGCAACTGGATGACCTGCTGGCGCACACGGTTCAGGTCGGCGCCGAGCTTCACCAGGACCTGGGCGGCGACACCCTCGCCCTCGCGGATCAACCCCAGCAGGATGTGCTCGGTGCCGATGTAGTTGTGGCCGAGCTGCAGCGCCTCGCGCAGTGACAGCTCAAGGACCTTCTTGGCACGTGGAGTGAACGGGATGTGACCCGACGGCGCCTGCTGACCCTGGCCGATGATCTCTTCGACCTGCTGGCGCACCGCTTCAAGGCTTATCCCCAGGCTCTCCAGAGCCTTGGCAGCGACACCCTCACCCTCGTGGATCAGACCCAGGAGGATGTGCTCGGTGCCGATGTAGTTGTGGTTGAGCATCCTGGCCTCTTCCTGAGCCAGGACGACAACGCGCCGCGCGCGGTCGGTGAACCTCTCGAACATCTCGTCGCTCCTCACAGAGCGGTTGGGCAGAGTCCGGAACGTCCGGAACTGTCCTTCCGCATGCTAGCCCGCCCCGAGGAGGCCACCCGGTGCACTCCCACCAGGAGACGTTCCCCAGCTATGCGCTGTTCAGTCTCATCCAACTACCGCATCGGTGCGTCATGTTCCCGCTACGCCCCAAGCGAACGGGGGCTTTCCGCAGGTAGGCCAGGGCGCGGGCCGAGAGTGCCGAATGGGGGTGGTGTTCCACCCGCGCGCCCTGTGTACCTCGCGGCGCCGATCGCGAACCGTTCATCCGCTACGCCGAAAGCGAACGGAGGACGAAGGACCGAACGAAGGACGAAGGGGAACCGTCGGCCCGGGACGAACTCCGGGCAACGCGAAGCCGGATGAACATGCGTCAGCCGACTCGAAGCCGGAGAGAACTCGGCCCGGACGTAAGTCCGCGCCCCGCCGGAACAGAACCGGATGAGGAACGGCCGGACGGAGAGGAGCCGCCGGCGGCCGCTAAGGACCGGCGGAAGCGAACGGCCCGCCTCGCGCGAACGGAGACGGGCCGCCGGTGGTTGAACCGGGTCAGTTGGCCGCCTCGTACTGCTCGATCACATGGGCCGGGATCCGGCCGCGCTCATTGACCTTGATGCCATTGTTCTTGGCCCAGGCGCGGATCTCGGCGCTGCGCTCGCGGCTGGACGCACCACGCTGCCGGCGCTTGCGCGTGGAACTTCCCGCCTTGCGTGACTTCTCCACGAACGGCCGAAGAGAATCCCGCAGCTTCTCCGCGTTGGCGTCACTCAGGTCGATCTCGTAGGAGGCGCCGTCGATCGAGAACGCTACGGTCTCGTCCGCCTCGCCACCGTCGAGGTCGTCGACGAGAAGCACCTGAACCTTCTGTGCCATGGGGACAGACCCTTTCGGCTTGAGCAAACTTCATTCGGTCGCCAAAGATATCCGAGAAGTCCACTGATGACAATTCAGGCGCGCGCCCTTCAACCGGCACTCACGGGGAAGTCCCGTTCCCCCGTGACCGGGCGTAATCGGCATCTCATGTTTCCGTACGTCCGGGGCATGACGGAGGGCACGCCGACGGTGCGGCGTGATTTTTTTCGCGCCGCGGGGAGCTCCGATGCGGTTTTGGGACGGGGCCGCCGCGGCGGCGCACCACGCTGACCTGGGCGGGCGGCCGCGCATTGGCCCTGGTTTGCGGACCTTCCGGGATTCGGAGGGAGCCGCCGCCCGGCAGTGCGCGCAGGCGGCAAAAGGCCCTGCCGCCGACCTTAACAGGCCCGGCACACCCGCACGGTCTTCCCGGATTAAACCTGACGTAACGACACTAAGCACTCCCGGCGCCGGAATGCGCGGGTGCCCGTGGTGCGGCCCCGGCCCATGATCAACGCCCCCACCGGCGTATGTGGACGGATAACCACCGACCCGCCGGAGGCGAAAATCAGTTGCGGCGGCGGATCGCGGGGAAGTCCCCCATCCGCGGTCGACGGCCGGAAGCCCTCTGGATACACCCATCCCCAAAATCAGGAGATTGCTGCACAATCCTGCCCCAGGACCGCGCATCTTCCCGTCCGCACCAAGTCCGGGCCGGCCTGCGGCGGCCCGCTCAGGCCCGGGGAGCACGGGAACTAAAGGCCCCTTCCCGGTGAGACCCGATCCCATCCGGGAGTAACTCTCAGCCCTATGTGACCGGGTCCAGGACGGAAGGGCAACGTGGTTCCGGATGCACATCTCAAAGCGGAGGGCACGTCCGGGAAGAGACACATCCCGCGCGGATTCGGGCCCGTAACCGGAACCACCTGGCTTTCGCCGACCGAACCGGAGGCGGACCGAAACAGGGCGGGGCGGTTCCGTGAAAACCGGTCCCGTACGCGCACGGCGCTCTCGCCCGCCGTGAGGACGGGACGAGAGCGCCGTGTATCAACCCGCCCGGCGCGCGGTCGAGGACGCCTGAGAGGGCCTCAGAAGGCCGTTGAATCGGGGGGCGACCGTTTTACCACGACCGTCCCTGCGAGCCTGTCATGGAGGGCTTGGCGGCTGTCACCCTCGAACAGCAGCCCGGCGTTCGCCACCCAGAAGACGCCCGCCAGTAGCCCGAGAACGGGAATCGGGCGGGCCGCGATCGGCAGCGAATAGACCGCGGCACGCAGAACGGCACGCGGCACGCCCAATCGAGTACCGGTGCCGGCCTCCCCGCCGGGAGGTTCGCCACCGGCGGGGAGGGTCACGACTACTTCAATGCCCGCGAAGCGCTTGCCGAGGGTTCGGCCCCAGAGCGCGAGTTGGATCGACTCGTACAGCAGCATGCATCCGGCCACAGCGGGTGGAGCGACGACGTCCACCCCGGGCCCGGACACCAGTCCTCGGACGACGATGATGACGGGCAGGCCGACGATGAGCGTGTCGACTATGCGTGCCACAAGGCGCTGCCCCGGCTCGGCGAGCGGTGCCCCCGCCATCGCTGGCTATTCCGCGTACTCGTCGTACTCGGCGTAGCCGTCCCGCTCGTCGATGACGAGCGTCCCGGCGAACCGGTCGTGCAGGGCCTGATGCATGGGCTGGTCCCAGATGGCCCACAGATAGGCCATCAGCGCGCCCGCCCAGACCAGCAGCATTCCGTACGCGGCGTAGTCCCACACCATCACGGCCAGGGCGAGGAAGAAGAAAACGCCGATCTGGTAGACCACGTGGATGATTCCAGCGCGCCATATGGCCTGCGTCGTGGTCAAGGGGTCGCCCGCAGGACGCGCCTGGACGACACCGAGGTGCACGATGCGCTTCCCGAGCGTCCGTCCCGACATCGCGAGCTGGACGGCCTCGTAGAGGAACGGCAGGACCGACAGGACGGCGAAGAGGGTGAAGATGATGGGCCAGTTCCAAATGCCCCCGTCATCCTCCGTCTCACTGCCCGGCTTGCCCAGGCCGAGCACACCGATCGTCACGGGAAGGACGAGCGCGAAACCGAAGACCGCGACGAGCGCGTTGTCGATGAGCCGGGCACCCGCACGCCGGACGATCGGAGCCAGAACCATCTCGCCGCCATGGGCGTCCCCGTAGTGATCGCCTCCGTAGTGGGCGTCACCGTATTGGTCATAGGACGCCTCGTAGGTCTCGTTGTACGCGGCCTGCCCTCCCCACTGCTGCTGCTGGGGCTGCTGCCATTGCTGCTGCTGTGGCTGCCGCCGCTGGGGCTGCCCCTGGGGACCTTGGTACGGGGGCGGCGGACCATAGGAACCGTGCCCTTGAGGCGGCTGCTGGCGTCGCCGCCCGCGGTAGGGGGAATCGCTCATTGGGTCAGTCCTCCAGGCGAAGCAACATGCGGGTGTTGCCCAACGTATTGGGCTTGACCCGATCGAGGTCCAAGAACTCTGCCACGCCTTCGTCGTAGGAGCGGAGAAGCTCCTCGTACACCTCTGGCGACACCGGCGTCCCAAGGATCTGCTGAAAGCCGTGGCGCGCGAAGAACTCCACCTCGAAGGTAAGACAGAACACCCTCCGCACGCCGAGTTCCCGTGCGGTCTCCAGGAGGCGGGAGACGATGCGGTTCCCGATTCCGTATCCGCCGTAGCCCTTGTCCACCGCGACCGAGCGGACCTCGGCGAGGTCCTCCCACATCACGTGCAGGGCGCCGCAGGCGATGACCGGGCCCGGCTTCCCTTCCCGGACGTCCTCGGCGACCCAGAACTCCTGGACGTCCTCGTACAGCTTCACCATGCTCTTCTTCAGCAGGCGTCGCCCCGACCCGGCGTACAGATCGACCAGCCTGCGGATCTCCTGAACGTCGGCGGTACGGGCACGCCGGATCTCGACCTCCACAAACAGGCGAGATTATCCAACGCGCACCTGGCCACAGGCACGCGTCCCCTTGTCGCGCCGCCCGCACCGGACGAGTGACTAGATAAAAGCGACTAGGCAAGCGTCATCGTGCGGAGAAAAAGTGACCCATAGCACAGCGAGATGCCGGGGCGAAACCCCTACGGCGCCGCGAACGCGCCGGCCGACCTGGGATTTCGCCTGTTCCAGTTGGCATCCAATGCCGGTTCCGTTAGTGTCCCGCTGGCGTCGGCCCATCGCAGGACAGCGGCCGGCCCCCGCTCCGCGCCACCGCGGACGGCGACTCCCGCCCCGACCCGTCGGTTGATTCGGTAGGCGGACGAGGAGAGGAGAATCCGTGGAGCCCCCGCGCCCCGCTCTCTTTTCACGATCGGCACGCTCGCCCCGTTCGACGTCCCCCCGTTCGACGTCCCCCCGTCTGACGTCCTCCCGTGCGGCGAAGCACGGCCAGGCGGCCGCCCACCGCGGCAGGGCCCGTCTCGGCGCCAGGGCGGCGACCGTGGCCGGCGCAGTCCTCGCCATCACGGCCGCGCCCGTCTCGTTCGCGCCGGGTACCCTCCCCGCGGCCCACGCCGAGCCCGAGCCGTCCACCAGCGAGCTCCGCTCCAAGGCGCTCAAGCTCGCCGACGACCTGGAGAAGCTGACCGAGCAGTACAACGGGCTGAAGGTCAGGCTCGCCCAGTCCGAACGCGCCGCCAAGGTCGCCGTCGCCAACGCCAAGCGGCAGCAGAAGTCGCTGCAGGCCGTCCGCGAGAAGGTCAGCACCCTGGCCGCCACCAGCTACATGCAGGGCGGCACCGACCCCACGGTCTCGTTCGTCGCCTCCCAGGACCCGCAGGCCGTCCTCGACCAGGCCGCCACCCTCAGCTACTTCGCCAAGCGCGACAGCACGAAGGTCCTCGGCCTGATGCAGGCCATGCAGGCCGCCGAGCGCGCCCGCAAGTCCGCCGAGTCCCGCGCCAAGCAGGTCAAGGAGCTGCGCACGCAGCTCGAAGACCAGCGCAAGAAGGTCACCGAGACCTACGAGAAGGTCCGCGGCAAGCTCGTCAAGCGGGACCCCACGCAGCTCGCCAAACTGCCCGTCGTCGGCAACGGCAAGGCCGCCCAGGCGCTGCGGGCCGCGATGACCAAGATCGGCCGCCCGTACGTGTGGGGCGCCGCCGGACCGAGCAGCTTCGACTGCTCCGGCCTCACCATGTGGGCCTACAAGCAGGTCGGCATCAACCTGCCGCACTACACCGGAAGCCAGTGGACCGCGGGCACCCATGTGGACCGGAGCCAGCTCCAGCCGGGCGACCTCGTGTTCTTCTACTCCGACCTCCACCACATGGGGATGTACGTCGGTAACGGCAAGATGCTGCACGCGCCCCGCACCGGCGACGTCGTGAAGATCGCCCCGATGGCCGGCCGCCCCTACGCGGGCGCCGTCCGAGTCGCCTGACCGAGCCGCCCGACCCCGTGACGTCCAGCAGCACATCCTCTCCCGAGGGCACTGCGGGAATCCTGCGGGAAACCACGAGCGGATCGACCACGGGCGGGTCTCCGAACACCGTCCGCGGCGACGCCTCCTGCAGGGACCTACCTGTCAGTGCGCCGCCGCTGCGGGGTCGGACGGGTTCAGCTCGACTCGCCACCTGGTTTCCTGGTGACGCTCGCCGTCCCCGGGCGAGCGTCAGGGGGGTCACCGCTAGATGAGCTGCCTTCGGGCCGCCCACACCACGGCCTCGATAGGGGTATTGACCTCCAGCCGGTCGCAGATGGTCCGCAACCGGCGCCGCAAGGTCCGCGCGCTCAGCTCCAGCTTGCGTGCCGCCACATCGGCGGTGACACCGGTGGCGATCTGGGCGAGCAACCGGATCTCCTCTTCGCTCAGCCCGAAATCGTCGGTGCCACGACGTGCGAGTGTGGCTGTTTCCACTCCGTCCTCCCTCGTCCGTGGTGATGACCGCGGGGATGCAGCCGGTCCGCCGCACAGGCACGGGTTGGGCCTCGATCTGTACACGCGTCGGGTTGCCGGGTCCGGAGGCGTCCGGACTAGATCATCGGGTTCCTTTGCTGTCTCACGCGCTTGGCCGGAGGTGGCCGCCTGGCCGATTGCGGGGTCGTTCGGGGGAACTCCGGGTGACGATTCACTCGTTGGCCGGCCGAGGGGGTCGGGATGAGATCGCCAGCCATCCGCACCCGCCCCTTCTCGCCGGACTCGCCAGATCTCGCCGCGGACGAAGATCGTGAATCGTTTCAAGCTACGCTTCGGCTCGGAACGCTAGGCGGCCGGATCCGGCCCGTCAAGCGCCAATTCGATGCACTGCGTACACGAATGGTCGCCATGTGTGACGGCAATTCGCCGGCGCGCCACGAAGAACGCCACTACCTGGGGAAACCCCTCTGGAGCGGGACGAGGAGCGAGTTGCCACAGACCAGTATTCGTGAGGTCGCGAGACGTGCTGGAGTCTCAGTTGGGACCGTTTCGAATGTCCTAAACCGGCCAGATCTCGTGGCCGAAGCGACCCGTGACCGTGTTCGCGCCGCGATCGAGGAGCTCGGATTCGTCCGGAACGAGTCCGCCAGGCGGCTCCGCAGGGGTCCCGAGCGCACCGCCGGCGAGTTCGGCGACCAGCCGCGCCGCGCGTTCGGCGTCGTCGTCGAGGACCTCACCAACCCGTACGCGACCGACGTCGCCCGGGGGGCCGAGGCGGCGCTCAACGCGTCCGGCCACGACGCCCTCTGGCTCTCCAGCGACTACTCCGCCGCCAAGGAGCGGCGCTCCCTGGACCTGCTGGAGGAGCAGCGCGCCGCGGGCGTCCTCATCATCCCCGTCGACCTGTCCGCCCGCGACATCACCGGGCTGCGTACGGCCGGGATGAGCGTGGTGCTGATCGACCGGCACACGCCCGACGTCTGCTCCGCCCAGGTCGACCACGTCGCGGGCGGGGAGATCGCCGCCGCGCACCTGCTCGGCATCGGCCGCCGGCGGATCGCCTTCGTCACCGGCGTGCCCGAGCCGGAACCGTGCGTGGAGCGCCGCGACGGCGCGTCCCGCACGATCGTCGAGGCCGGTTCCGCGAAGCCCGCGACACTGGTCCAGGACGCGATGAGCCCCACCGAGGGCCGGGCCGCCGCGCGCCAGCTCCTGGACATGTCACCGCGGCCCGACGGCGTGTTCTGCGCCAACGACCTGCTGGCCATCGGGCTGATCAACGAGCTCACCCGCCTCGGCGTCCGCGTCCCGCAGGACATCGCCGTGATCGGCTACGACGACATCGAGCTCGCCGCGAGTGCCGCCGTCCCGCTGACCACCATCCGGCAGCCGCGCCGGGAGCTCGGCTGGGAGGCCGCCGAACTCGCCATGGCCGAGCTGGGGGAGGGCAAGTCGCACCAGCACCGCCAGGTGGTGCTCCGGCCGGAACTGGTGATCCGGGAAAGCGCTTAGCGGACCGCGTCGCCGGACCCGTCGCCGGGGCGGCCGCGGCCCACGCCCCGGCCCGCCCACCGCCCCGGCCCGCTCACTGCTCCGGCTTGACCAGCGGGAACAGGATCGTCTCGCGGATGCCCTTACCGGTGAACGCCATGATCATCCGGTCGATCCCGGCGCCCATCCCGCCCGTGGGCGGCATCGCGTACTCCAGGGCGCGCAGGAAGTCCTCGTCGAGCTGCATCGCCTCCGGGTCCCCGCCCGCGGCGAGCAGCGACTGCTCGGTGAGCCGGCGGCGCTGCTCGATCGGGTCGACCAGTTCGGAGTAGGCGGTGCCGAGCTCCGTCCCGAACCCGATGAGGTCCCACTTCTCGGTGAGCAGGGGCTCCGCGCGGTGCCGGCGGGTCAGCGGGGACGTCTCGACGGGGAAGTCCATGACGAACGTCGGCTGGACGAGGGTGTGCTCGATCAGCTCCTCGAACACCTCCTGGACGAGCTTGCCCTGGCCCCACTTGGGATCCCAGGAGACGCCCCTGGCGTCCGCGAGCTTCCGGACATGCTCGATGGGCGTGTGCGGGGTGATCTCCTCGCCGAGCGCCTCCGACACCGACCCGTACAGCGTGATCCGCGGCCACTCCGGCAGGCCGAGGTCGATCTCGGCGCCGTCATGGACGACCACGGTGGTGCCGAGGGCCGCGACGACCGCCTTCTGGTACATCTGCTGGGTCAGGTCGGCCATGTCGTTGTAGTCGAGGTACGTCGCGTAGGCCTCGAGCATCGTGAACTCGGGGTTGTGCGTCGAGTCCGCGCCCTCGTTCCGGAAGTTCCGGCTGACCTCGAAGACCTTCTCGATGCCGCCGACGACGAGCCGCTTCAGGTACAGCTCGATCGCGATGCGGAGGTAGAGGTCCATGTCGTAGGCGTTGATGTGCGTCTTGAACGGACGCGCCGCCGCGCCGCCGTGGATCGGCTGCAGCATCGGCGTCTCGACCTCGAGGTAGCCCTCGTCGTGCCAGAAGTCCCGGACGGCGCGGACGGTGGCGCTGCGGAGCCGGGCCATCCTCCGGGCCTCGTCGTTGACGATGAGGTCGACGTAGCGCTGCCGGACCCGCGCCTCCGGGTCGGTCAGCCCGGCGTGCTTCTCCGGCAGCGGGCGCAGGCACTTCGAGGTGATCGCGAACCGGTCCGCCATGATCGACAGCTCGCCGCGGCGGGACGTGATGACCTCGCCCTCGACGCCGATGTGGTCGCCGAGGTCGACGTCCCGCTTCCAGCCGTCGAGCCGCTCCTGCCCGACCTTGGCCAGCGACAGCATGATCTGGATCTCGCCGGCGCCGTCCCGGACGGTGGCGAAGCACAGCTTGCCGGTGTTGCGCAGCAGCATCACGCGCCCGGTGACGCCGACCTTCTCGCCCGTCTCGGTGCCCGGCTCCAGATCCGGGTGTTTCGCGCGGATCTCGGCGGTCGTCGCCGTCCGCGGGAAGGTCACCGGGTAGGGGTCGATCCCGCTCTCGCGGAGCCGGTCGAGCTTCTCCCGGCGCACGCGCATCTGCTCCGGGAGCTCGTCGAAGGTCTCGTCACTCACCCGGTAAGGCTATCCAGCCCGCCGGACGCGCCGCGAACGGCTTCCGCCGCTACTTGTGTGCGGGTCAGTGCTCCGGCCTTCAGGGCGGGGGTGAAGGCCCGCGCGGGAGGGCCGCGAGGCCCAGCGTGCTCTAACCCGGCCCTTTCTGCTGCTCGATGTACTGCCGGAGCACGGTGAGGGGTGCGCCGCCCACGCTCCCGGCGAAGTAGGAGGCCGACCACAGCTTGTTCGCCCGCCAGTAGTGGCGGGCCAGTTCGGGGAACTCCTGGCGCATCCTGCGGGAGGATACGCCCTTGAGTGAGTTGACCAGTTTGGACAGGGCGACCTTGGGTGGGAAGTTCACCAGCAGGTGCACGTGGTCGGTCTCGCCGTTGAACTCGGCCAGTTCAGTCTCGAAGTCCGCGCACACGTCCCGCATGATCTGCTCCATGCGCTCCAGGTGTGTCCCCGTGAACACCGGATGCCGGAACTTGGTCACGAAGACCAAGTGTGCGTGCAGTACGAAAACACAGTGTCTGCCAGTCCTGATAGCGCCATGCTCGGTCATAGACCAATAGTAGGATCGCATTGTGCAGCTCAGGTATCAGTTCCGGCTCTACCCGACCCCGAGCCAGCAGCAGTCGCTGGCGCAGGCGTTCGGGTGCGCGCGGGTGGTGTTCAACGATGCCCTCCGCGCACGGCAAGAGGCGCACGCGGCGGGGCTGCCCTACCTATCGGACGGGGACCTGTCCAAGCTGGTCATCACCGAGGCGAAGAAGACCGGCGAGCGGGCGTGGCTGGGCGAGGTCTCGGCCGTCGTCTTGCAGCAGGCCCTGGCGGATCTGAACACCGCGTACCGCAACTTCTTCGCGTCGGTGTCGGGGAAGCGGAAGGGCCGCAGGGTTGCGCCGCCCCGGTTCCGCTCGCGGAAGGACCGTCGGCAGGCGGTCCGGTTCACCCGCAACGCCCGCTTCACGGTCACGGCGGGCGGGAAGCTGCGGCTGCCGAAGATCGGGGACGTGCGGGTGCGGTGGTCGCGGGACCTGCCGTCCGCCCCGTCGTCGGTCACGGTGATCCGGGACACGGCGGGCCGGTACTTCGCCTCCTTCGTCGTGGAGACCATGGACGAGCCACTGCCGGAGGTGGCGGCGGAGGTCGGGATCGATCTGGGGTTGACGCATTTCGCGGTGACCTCGGACGGCCGGAAGATCACCTCTCCGAAGTTCCTGCACCGCGCCGAACGCCGGTTGAGGAAGGCACAGCAGGCGCTGTCCCGCAAGCAGAAGGGCTCGAAGAACCGGCGCAAGGCCGTCGCGAAGGTCGCGCGGATGCACGCCCGCGTCACCGATGCGCGGCGGGACCACCACCACAAGCTCTCCACCCAGTTGATCCGCGACAACCAAGCGGTCTACATGGAAGATCTTGCGGTGAGCGGCCTCGCCCGCACCCGGCTGGCCAAGTCCGTGCACGATGCGGGCTGGTCGCAGTTTGTCTCGATGCTGGAGTACAAGGCTGCCCGGTACGGCCGCAACTTCGCCAAGGTGGACCGCTGGTTCCCCTCCAGCAAGCTGTGCTCGGCGTGCGGGACGGTCGCCGACTCGATGCCACTGAACGTCCGCGAATGGGCCTGTCCGTGCGGCACGGTCCACGACCGCGACGTCAACGCCGCGATCAACATCCTGGCCGCCGGACGGGCGGACAGCCTAAACGCCTGCGGAGGGACCGTAAGACCCTCCGCTTAGCGGAAGGCAGGACCCGGTGAAACAGGAAGCCACAGACGTGCCGCACACGCGGAACAGGCTGAATCCCCGGCCTTCAGGCCGGGGAGCGCGTCAAGGGGTGTTGCGCTCGTAGATCAGGCGGAGGCCGATGAGGGTGAGCCACGGCTCGAACACGTCGATGCTGCGGGACTCCTCCAGGACGAGGGGCGCGAGACCGCCGGTGGCGATGATCGTGACCTCCTCGGGGTCGTCGGCGAGCTCCTCGGACATGCGCTCCACGATGCCGTCCACCTGGCCGGCGAACCCGAAGATTATGCCGGACTGCAGCGCCTCGACGGTGTTCTTGGCGATCACGCTGCGCGGCCTGACCAGCTCGATCTTGTGCAGCTGGGCCCCGCGCGACGACAGCGCGTCTATCGAGATCTCGATGCCGGGGGCGATCGCGCCGCCGACGTACTCGCCCTTGGCGGAGACGGCGTCGAAGGTGGTGGCGGTGCCGAAGTCGACGACGAGCGCGGGCCCGCCGTGGGTGTGCACGGCCGCCAGCGCGTTCACGATGCGGTCGGCGCCGACCTCCTTGGGGTTGTCCATCCGGACGGGGACGCCGGTCTTGACGCCCGGCTCCACGATCACGGCGGGCACGTCGCCGTAGTAGCGGCGGCACATCTCCCGCATCTCGTGCAGGACGGACGGGACCGTGGAGCACAGCGCGATGCCGCTGATGTCGGTCTCGGCGAGCAGCGGGCTCTGCTGGACGAGGCCCTGCAGGACGACCGCGATCTCGTCGGCCGTGCGCCGCGGATCGGTGTTGATCCGCCAGTGCTCGATCACCTCGTCGCCCTCGAACAGGCCGAGGACGGTCTGGGTGTTACCGACGTCTATGGTGAGCAGCATCAGGTCCCCGCTGGTCAGGTGAAGTCAAGGCCGATGTCGAAGACGGGCGCCGAGTGCGTCAGCGCGCCGACGGCAAGGTAGTCCACCCCGGTCACGGCGACGTCTCGGGCCCGATCCAGGGTAAGGCCACCGCTCGCCTCGACCTCAGCCCGCCCCGCGACGAGCCGCACCGCCTCGGCCATCTGGGCGACGGTCATGTTGTCGAGCAGGATGCTCGTCGCACCGGCCGCGAGTGCCTCCTCCACCTGCGCGAGGGTGTCGCACTCCACCTGGACGTGCAGGGACGGGTACACGGCGCGGATGGCCTCGTACGCCTTGGTGACGCCTCCGGCCGCGGCGATGTGGTTGTCCTTGATGAGCGCGGCGTCGTACAGGCCCATCCGGTGGTTGACGCCACCGCCGCACTTCACGGCGTACTTTTGGAGGGCGCGCAGGCCGGGGAGGGTCTTGCGGGTGTCGCGGACCTTGGCCTTCGTGCCTTCCAGGGCGTCCGCCCACCTGCGGGTGGCGGTCGCGATCCCGGACAGGTGGGTGAGCAGGTTGAGCGCCGTCCGTTCCGCGCGCAGGACGGCCCTGGTTTGCCCGCTGACGGAGATGAGGACCTGCCCGGGCGCCACGCGCTGCCCGTCCGCCGTGTGCGTCTCGTAGGCCACCTCAAGGGCCTCGAAGACGACGCAGGCCACCGGGACGCCGGCGACGACGCCGTCCGCGCGGGCGGTGAGGTTCCCGGCCGAGGTGTCGTCCGGCGCGAAGATCGGCATGCTGGTGACGTCGACTTCGCCGTCCTCGGCCAGCGCGGCGTGGACGAGGTTTTCCACAGCCTGTGGATCGAGCCCGGCTTCGCTGAGCCTCTGCGAGAGTTCCGGTGTCATGAGCGCTTTCCTTCCAGAGGTTCATACCGGGTCGCCAGGACGTCCCCGGCCAGCCGCGTCACGAGGTGACCGCGCCACGCGCCGTCCGCGCGCCCGGGGAAGTCCTCACGCCAGTGGCTCCCCCGCGTCTCCGCGCGCCGCCGCGCCGCCGCCACGATCGCGGACGCCACGGTGTGCAGGTTGGTGACCTCCCAAGCCGCCACCCCGGGCTCCGCCCCCGCATCCTGCCCCAGCCCGGCCAGCTCACGAGCCGCACGCTCCAGCCCGTCCGCCCCGCGAAGGACCCCCGCATACGAGGTCATGATCCTCTGGATCTCCCCCCGAGCCTCACCACCGACCAACCCGGAGCCCACCGGCACGCCCGCGTCCTGGTCCGCCCCGTCCACGGCTCCAGCGGGGGGCGGCCGGAGGGAGGTGGCCGCCAAGTCCTGCTCCAGGGCGGTGGCTATGCGGGCGGCGAAGACGAGGCCCTCCAGGAGGGAGTTGGACGCCAGGCGGTTCGCTCCGTGGACACCCGTGCAGGCCACCTCGCCGCAGGCGTAGAGGCCGGGGACGGACGTACGGCCGTGCAGGTCGGTGCGGACTCCCCCGCTCGCGTAGTGCGCGGCCGGGACGACCGGGACCGGCCGGGTGACGGGGTCGATGCCGTGGTGCCTGCAGGCGGCGAGGATGGTCGGGAAGCGGTTCTCCCACATCGCGGCGCCGAAGTGGCGGCCGTCCAGCAGCATGTGGGATGCGCCGGTCTCGCGCATCCGGTTCATGATGCCCTTCGCCACGACGTCGCGCGGGGCGAGTTCGGCGAGGTCGTGGCGGCCGAGCATGAACCGCTCACCGGTGTGGTCGACGAGCTGCGCGCCCTCGCCCCGGACGGCCTCGGAGATCAGCGGCTGCTGGCCTCGCGCGTCCGCACCGAGCCACAGCACGGTCGGGTGGAACTGGACGAACTCCAGGTCGGCGACCTCGGCGCCGGCGCGCAGGGCGAGCGCGACACCGTCGCCGGTCGAGACCTCGGGGTTCGTGGTCGCGGAGAACACCTGCCCGAGGCCGCCGGTGGCGAGCACGACCGCGCGGGCGCGGACGGCGCCGACACCGCCGGGCTGCCCCTCGCCCATGACGTGCAGGGTGACCCCGGCGGCGCGTCCGGCGCCGTCCTTCAGCAGGTCGAGGACCAGCGCGTGCTCGATGACCTCCACACCGGAGTCCTTGAGCGCGGCGAGGAGGGCACGGCTGATCTCCGCGCCGGTGGCGTCCCCGCCGGCGTGGGCGATGCGGCGCCGGTGGTGGCCGCCCTCCCGCGTCAGCGCGATCTCGCCACCGGTGGAACGGTCGAACGCGGCGCCGAGCCCGATGAGGTCGCGGACGGCGTCCGGCCCCTCGGTGACCAGGGCGCGGACGGCGTCCACGTCGCACAGCCCGACACCGGCGGTGAGCGTGTCGGCGAGGTGGTCTTCGGGGGTGTCGTCGGGGGCGAGCGCGGCGGCGATCCCGCCCTGGGCCCAGCGGGTCGAGCCCGCGTCCAGGAGTGCCTTGGTGACCAGGAGCACGCGCCCGTGGGGGCGGCAGCGCAGCGCGGCGACCAGCCCGGCGATGCCGGAGCCGATGACGACGACGTCGGTGTCGGTGGTCCAGCCGGGGGCGGGGGCGTGCAGAACCGAAGGCATCACGAGCCCTCCTCGGGATCGGTTCTCGTCATTATGACTCTAACCCCGATCCCGCCGGTCGCCCGCCCCCCGCACAGTGGCCGTCGTCACCCCGGGCACCCGGACGGCACGCTGCCGCGCCACGGAGGCGCGAGGGCCGGTGGAAGGGTCAGGGGTGGACCAGGTCGCCGCGGGTGGTCTGGGTGCCGGGGACCGGGGCGGCGGGGTCGGAGTCGAGGGAGATGATCTTGTTGGAGCGGTCGACGTGCACGACGCGGGGCACGAACTCGCGGGCCTCGGCGTCGCTGAGCTGGGCGTAGCTGATGATGATCACCAGGTCGCCGGGCTGCACGAGGCGGGCGGCGGCGCCGTTGATGCCGATCACGCCGGAGCCGCGCTCGCCCGCGATCAGGTAGGTCTCCAGGCGGGCGCCGTTGTCGATGTCGACCACGTGCACCTGCTCGCCCGGGAGGAGGTCCGCGGCGTCCATCAGGTCCTGGTCGATGGTCAGCGATCCGACGTAGTGGAGGTCCGCCTGCGTCACGGTGGCGCGGTGGATCTTGGACTTGAACATCGTCCGGAACATCAGTGCTCCTTGCCGAGCTGGAGGGAAACGTTGTCGATCAGGTGGGTGGCGCCGACGCGGCCCGCGACGGCGAGGACGGCAGGGCCGGTGCGGGGGCCCGAGATCGTGCTGAAGGTGGCGGGGTCGACGAGGACGAGGTAGTCGAGAAGCAGGGGCGGGTCGGCGGTCGCGGCCTTGTCCAGGACGGCGTTCGCGGCGCCCAGAACCGCCTCCGGGCCCTCGGCGGCGGCGTCCGCACCGGCGTGCAGAGCGCGTGACAGGGCGACGGCCGTGCGGCGTTCGGCCGGGGAGAGGTAGCGGTTGCGGCTGGATAGGGCCAGGCCGTCGGGCTCCCGGACGGTCGGCGCGCCGGCCACCTCGACGGGGACGTCCAGGTCGGCGACCATGCGGCGGATCATCGCGAGCTGCTGCGCGTCCTTCTCCCCGAAGACCGCCACGTCGGGCCGGACGAGGTTGAGCAGCTTGAGCACGACGGTGAGCATCCCGTCGAAGTGGCCGGGCCGCGCGGCGCCCTCCACGATCTCGCCCATCGGCCCCGAGCTGATCGTGACCTGCGGCTCGCTCGGGTACATGACGGCGCGGGTGGGGGCGAACACGAAGTCCACGCCTTCCGCGGCGCAGGCTTCGAGGTCGGTGTCGAACGTCCGCGGGTAGCGGTCGAAGTCCTCGTCCGGCCCGAACTGCAGGGGGTTGACGAAGATGCTGACCGCCACGGCGTCCGCCGACCGGCGGGCCTGCCGCATCAGGGAGAGGTGGCCTTCGTGCAGGGCGCCCATGGTCGGGACGAAGGCCAGCGTGCCGTCGATCCGGGAGCGGGCCTCGGCCAGTTCCTCCCGTGTGCGCGCGACGACCGGGGTCACGACACGCCTCCTTCCTCGGGTACCGGGTTCTCGGACCGCGTCCCGGGGGCGGGCGCGGGACGGCGGGTCAGCGCCGGATCAGCAGGCCGCATTCGTTTTCTCCCTGCTCAGTCGGCCAGTGCTTCGAGGAGGCGTTCGGCGTCCTCGGGCTTGAGCATTCCGGCGGCGAGCGCCCGGTCGGCGGTGAGGCGGGCCAGCGCGATGTAGGCGCGGCGGCTCTCCGGCGACACCTTGGCCAGCTCGTCGACGTGGCCGGACACCGTCCCGGCGTCGCCCCGGGCGACCGGGCCGGTGAGGCCGTCGATGCCGAGCCGCAGGCCGTTGTCGAGGGCGGCGCCGAGCAGCGGGCCGAGCATCCGGCCCGGATCGGCGACCCCGGCGGCGCGCAGCAGGTCCATCGCCTCGACGACCAGCGTGACCAGGTGGTTCGCGCCCCCGGCGAGCGCCGCGTGGTAGAGCGGGCGTGCGTCCTCGGTGATCCACACGGGTTCGCCCCCCATCTCCAGGACGAGCGCCTCGGCGACCGGCCGCAGCGGCTCGGGAGAGGTGACGCCGAAGGAGATGCCGGTGAGGCGGTTCACGTCGTCGGGGCGTCCGGTGAACGTCATGACCGGGTGCAGGGCGAGCGGCAGGGCACCGGCGCGGGTGAGCGGGGCCAGGACGGCGGTCCCGTACCGGCCGCTGGTGTGCATGATCAGCTTTCCGGTGACGTCGACGCCGGCCGCGACGAACCCCGCCGCCAGCTCGGGGAGCTCGTCGTCCGGGACGGTCAGCAGCACCAGGTCGGCGGCCGCGACGACGTCCGGCGGGGCCGCGATGTCCGCCCCCGGGAGGCGTTCCTCGACGCGGGACCGCGACCGCTCGGACACGGCGGTCGCGGCGGTCACCCGGTGGCCCGCGCGGGCCAGCGCGGCGCCGAGCGCGGTGCCGACGCGGCCGGCGCCGACGACGCCGACCGCGAGCCGCGCGGGCCGGTCCTCCGGCGTCTCCGGTTCGGGCCGGGGGGTGCGGGGGGTCGCCCCCGCACCCGGGACCGGCCCGTCTCCGGGTGCGGCGGAGGCGGGCGTGACGTCAGGGTCCATCGGTTTCGTTCCAGTCCTCAGGTAGGTACCGGACGTGCGCGACCCAGAGTACCCGCGGGGCCCGGTCACGGAGTCCGGTGGGTGACGGTCGCCACCCCACCCCATTCAGTCATGCGCCAGGGACTCCACGATGGACGTGCGGGCGGCGCGCCGCGCCGGCAGCACCGCGGCGATCATCCCCGCGGCGCCCGCCAGCAGGACGTAGCCGGTCACCTGCAGGTAGGGCAGCGCGAAGCGGGAGTCCTCGGCCATCGCGTTCGTCGCGGCCCAGCCGAACGCGATGCCGAGGACGACCCCGGTGACCGCGCCGATCACGGCCATGACCAGGGCCTCGACGGACAGCATCCGGCGGAGCTGGCGTCTGGTGAGGCCGAGTGCCCGCAGCAGCGCCGACTCCCGGGTCCGCTCCACGACCGAGAGCGTGAGCGTGTTCGCGATGCCGAACAGCGCGATGACGATCGCCAGGCCGAGCAGCCCGGCGAAGATCATCAGGATCGTGTCGATCGCCCGGGTCATCGCCTCCTTGAACTCGGCGGCGGAGACGACCTTCGCGGCCGGGTAGGGCTTCGCGGCGTCCTCGACGGCGGCGCGGGCGGTGGCCGCCGGGACGTCGGCCCGGGTCTTCACGAAGAGGTCCGACGGGTCGACGGCGCCGAAGTACCGGGTGAAGTCGGCCTCCGGGACGATGATCCCGGAGATTTGGGCGCCCTCCCCGTACACGGCGGTGATCGTCACCGGGACGATGCCGCGCTTGGTCTCGACCTGGATGGTCCGTCCGAGGCCGCGGCCCGGCTGCGCGGCGGTGCCCTCGTCCACCATCGCGGTTCCCGGTGCGAGGGCGGCGCCGAGCGAGCCCGCCTTCATCTCGGGGTTCACGATCGTGCCGAGCGCCGCCGGGGTGACCGTGCCGATCTCCGCCTCCTCGCCGCCGACGCGCGCGTCCCGCCCGCGGGTCTCCACGACGGCGGCGATCTCGGGACGCTCGCGCAGCGCCTTCGCGAGCGCCGGCGGGAGGCGGCCGTCCAGGTCCTGCGTCCTGATCTGGAACTCGACCGGGAACTGCTCCGCCAGTTGGTGCGCCGCGGTCGCCTTGCCGCTCGCCGCGACCACCGCGAACAGGCTCATCAGCCCGACGCCGACGGTCAGCGCGATCGTCGTGGTCGCGGTGCGGCGCGGGGCGCGCCGCGCGTTCGCGACCGCGAGCCGCCCAGGGACGCCGCCGAGCCGCGCCGGGACCGCGCCCGCGAGCCGCCCGAGCGGCCGGACTAGCGCCGGCATCACCGCGATCACCGCGAGGAAGAACACGGCGCCGGCGAGCGCGACCGAGTACATCGCGGCCTGGCCCTTCGCCATGCCGAGCGATCCGAGCGCGCCGACGGCCAGGCCCGCGGCGCCGAGCAGCACCGCGATCGCCGTGCGCGCCCTGCCCAGCCGGAACCGGCCGCCGCCCGGCTCCCACTCCGCGCGCAGCGCGGCGACGGGCGCGACGCGGGTCGCGGCGCGGGCCGGCGGCAGCGCCGACAGGACGGTCACGACGACGCCGACCGCCAGGCCGAGCACGACCGTCCGGACCGTGAGGGACGGCGCCGCGACCGGCACCGCCGCGTCCAGTCTGGTGACCCCGAGGAGCGCGGCCGTACCGAGGCCGGCACCCGCGGCGAGGCCGAGCAGCGACCCGACGAGCCCCACCACCGCGGACTCGGCGAGGACGCCGCCGAACACCTGCCGGCGGGTCGCGCCGACGCAGCGCAGCAGGGCCATCTCCCGCATCCGCTGCGCGATGAGGATCGCGAACGTGTTGTAGATGACCAGGGCGGACACCAGCATCGCCACCAGGCCGAAGATCAGCAGCCCGGTCCGGATGATCTCGGTGTCGGCGCCCGCCGACTTCGCCAGCACCGCGCCGAGCTCCGGCCCGGTGTAGACCCGGCCGGCCGGGCCCGCGGCGGCCTCGATCGCCCGCCGGTCACCGCCCGCGATGTCGATCTCGCGGTAGGTCCGCTCGCCGGTCATCGCGATCGTGGTGGCGGTGTCGAAACCGACCGCGCCGCGGAACTTGGCCTCTTGGTCGATGCCGAAGTCGACCAGCCCGACGACGCTGAACCTGTGCGGCCGGTCGTTTCCGTCCAGGACCGTCACGGTGTCGCCGACGGTGAAGCCCTCCCGCTTGGCCAGCGCGCCGTCGAGGACGGTCTCGCCACCGCCGGACGGAGGTCGCCCCTTGTCGACCTCGTAGCGCAGCAGTGCCCCGGACGGCACCGAGATCCCGACCGTGGGGAAGTCACCGACCGCCTTACCGTCCTTGCCCACCAGGGCGGCATCGCCCTTCACCACGCCGTGCACGTCGGTCACGCCGGGCAGCGCGCCGACCTTGCGGAAGGTATCGGCGGATATGCCCTTGTTCGGGTCTTCGCTGGTCGGCACGACCGCGAAGTCGACCTTGTCGGCGGACCTCGCGAACGTCTTGGCGACGCCCTCGTTCATCGTGTCGGTCAGCACGAACGTCCCGGAGATGAACCCGACGCCGAGGGTGATGGCGACCGCCGTGAGCAGCAGCCGCGGCTTGTGGGCCCGCAGGCCCGCGAGGGTCGTCCGCAGCATCACGCCTCCAGGCTCTTGAGCCGGTCGAGGACGGCCGCGGGCGTCGGCCGGACGATCTCGGTCACGACCTCCCCGTCCCGCAGGAACACGACCCGGTCGGCGTACGAGGCGGCGACCGGATCATGAGTGACCAGCACGACCGTCTGCCCCATCTCGCGCACCGAGGACCGCAGGAACCCCAGCACCTCGGCGCCCGCCCGGGAGTCGAGGTTGCCGGTCGGCTCGTCCGCGAAGATCACCTCGGGGCGGGCGACGATCGCGCGGGCGCACGCGACCCGCTGCTGCTGGCCCCCCGACAGCTCGCTCGGCCGGTGCCCCAGCCGCTCGCGCAGGCCGAGGACGTCGACGACCCGGTCGAACCACGCGCGGTCCGGCTTGCGGCCCGCCAGTTCCAGGGGCAGCAGGATGTTCCGCTCGGCGGTGAGCGTCGGGAGCAGGTTGAACGCCTGGAACACGAACCCGACGCGGTCGCGGCGCAGCAGCGTGAGCTGCCGGTCGCCCATCCCGGTGATCTCCGCGTCGCCGAGGACGACGCGTCCGGAGGTGACGGTGTCCAGCCCGGCCAGGCAGTGCATCAGCGTCGACTTCCCGGACCCGGACGGCCCCATGATCGCGGTGAACGCGCCCCTGGCGAACCCGGTGCTGACCCCGCGCAGGGCGTGCACGGCCGCGTCACCGGACCCGTACACCTTCGACACGTCCTCGGCCGTGACGGCCGGCGGTCCCGCGGCGGCGGTCGGGGAGTTCCCGGGCGGATCGGCGAACGTGCTGGTCACGATGGCTCCCTGGGGCCTGGTCACGAATCTGATCTTTCGTGGACCACGCTAGGAAGCCGTCGCGCGGCCGCCATCGGCCCGGCGGCCACGCTTTCCGTCAGCCTCACGGCTGGCCGATGCCCCCTCGTACGACCTGAGTCGTACGAACCCGTCAGCCCTCCCACGGACCTGTCTCTCATACACATCTCCGCGCCCACG
>NZ_SMLC01000105.1 GCF_004349245.1 Actinomadura sp. 6K520
CGGGGAAGCCGTCCGGGTCGGTGTCGCCGGACGCGAGGGCCCGCTTGACGATCGGGTCGGCGGGGACGGCACCGCGGGAGTCGACGTTCGGCACGCCGACACCGGCGACGAGCGTCCCGGGCGGGACGGCGGGGGCCTCCTCCGTGGCGGCACCGCCCTTGGCGCCGCCCTCGGCGGGGGCGGCGGTCTCCGATGCGGTGGGGGAGGCGTCCTCGCCGGGCGGGGCCGTCTCGGTGGACTCGGCGGCCCACCAGGGAGCTTCCAGGCCGAACGGAGGCAGCCGGAGGGAGTCGGACGCCGTGGGCTCCGCCTCCGCGGCGGGCTCGGCGTCCGCCGGCGGCGGATCGGCCGGGGGAGCCGCGCCGCCGAAGCTGGGCGGCACCGAGTCGGCGGGGACGGCGGCCGCCCCCGCCTCCTCGGCGGACTCCCGGGCGTCTCTAGAACCAGACATAGGCAGAGAGGGTATTCATACAGGTCACTTCTGGAGGGGCTCGCCTTCGGTTTCCCTGTAGTTCAGGGCCAGGGCCAGGTTGCTGCCCTTCACCATCTCGGCGCCGAAGACGCGGACGGCCGCGTGGTGCTTCGCGGGGATCTTCTTCCCGTCCGGGCGCTGCACCCACGTCATGAGCAGGTAGTGGCCGCGCGCCTGGGACGTGCCGAGCGCCTCGCCCCTGCCGTTGCTCTTGGAGACGCCCTTGCCCGGCAGCGCCTGCAGGAAGGCGTCCTTGGCGGCGGCGGCCTTCACGGCCTTCTTGGCCGCGGCTTCGGTCTGGAGGTTGAACACGCCGACGGTGCCGATGAGCTGGCCCCCGGTCAGCGCGTAGGTGGCCCGCAGCGCCTGCGTGCAGCGGCCCCGCTTGAGGGTCGTCTCCAGCGTCCTGCCGCCGACGACCGACGCGCAGCTCTCCTTCGCGTTCACGGCCGTCCGCACGTAGTTGTGGCCGTGCGCCTTGAACCTCCCCTTGCCGAAGACTTCCTTGAGCGTCAGCGGCTTGGGGTCGGTGGTGCGGCTCTTGAGCTTCACGGGCGCGAGGACGGGCTTGGTGGGGCTGGGCGTGGGCGTCGGCGTGTCCGCGGCCTGGGACGGCTTGGCGTCCGCCTTGGAGTCGTCCTTCAGCATGGACGACAGCCCGATGCCGCCGCCGATGAGGACCAGCCCGGCGACCGCCGCGGCACCGATGACCAGCGGCGTCCGGCGGCCCTTCCGGGGTCGGCCCGGCCCGCCGGGCGGCACGGGTTCGGCGGGCCCGTGGGCCTGGCCGTAGGGATCGCCGAACCGGTCGTCGTCGAACCGGCCGCCGGGACCGCCCGGCGGCATCGCGCCCGGCCCCTCGTCGCGCGGCGCGAAAGGGGCCTCGTCGCGCGGTGCGAAAGGGGCCTCGTCGCGCGGTGCGAAAGGGGCTTCGCTGTCCTGGCCGTACGGCGGCACTTCGGCTCCGGGTCCGTACGGCTCGTGCGGCGGCTGCCGAGGAGGCCAGCCGCCGGGTTGGCCTTGATCGCCCGGATAACCCATGGGTTGGACCTTACCGTTCCTCGTGCGGGGCTCTGGACCTTCGGAACACCCACCATGACATGGGGGCGAACCGGACGCCGGTGAATCGCCGAAGGTCACCGCCGGGAGCGGCGCGGCTCACTTCCGGCCGAAGTTCTGCGTCCAGTAGGGCCCGCCGGGGCCGGAGGCCATGCCGACGCCGATGGCCCGCAGGCCGCAGTTGAGGATGTTGGCCCGGTGCCCCGGGCTGTTCATCCACCCCTTCACGACGGCCGCCGCGGTGGGGTAGCCCTTGGCGATGTTCTCCGCGCCGGCGTCGGGGTATCCGGCGGCCGCCATGCGGTCCCACGGGCTGTCGCCGTTCTGCGACGTGTGCGAGAAGTAGTTGTTGGCGGCCATGTCGGCGGAGTGCTTGCGGGCCGCGGTGACGAGCCGCTGGTCGACGCGCAGCGCCCCGCAGCCGGACTTGGCGCGCTCGGCGTTGGTGAGCGACACCACGGCGGCCTCGGGTCCGGACTGCCCGGCCGTGTTCCCCGACCCGCCGCCGGAGCCGCCGGAGCCGCCCGACCCGCCGCCGGAGGAGCCGCCGCCGGCCGGCGGCCGCGAGGCGGTGGGCTCCCTGGACGGGGACGGCTTGGCGGACGAGCGGCTCGGGTCGCGCATCGCCTTCAGCGGCGGCGTCTGCTGGTCCGCGGTCGGCGCGGGCGCGGCACCGGACGGGCGCTCGCCGCCGCCTTCGGTGCCCGTTCCGGCCCCGGCCGGGGTGTCGCTCTCCGGTCCCGCCGGGATCACGGCGGACGGCCGTGCCTCGGGGCCGGACGCGGCCGTCCGCTCCGACCGCAGGTCGGGCAGCACGAAACGGTCGATCGCCACCCCCGTGCAGATCGCGAGGCCGGACGCGGTCACGGCCACCACGATGCCGGTGACGCTCTTCGCCCGGGAGCGCTTGCGCCCCTTGCCGGGGGGACGTCCGCCCGGCGGGCGCCCGCCCTGGGGACGGCGGCCGTTGGGCGGCCCGGAGTGGGAGGCGGCGCGCCGTGGCCCACCGGCGACGAGCTCGTCGCGGGAGGGGTCGTCGAAGGGGACGCCGCGGGCGGCGGCGTCACGTGCTCCGGCGCCGTCCTGCCCGGGGTACCGGGAGGGGCGGCGTCCGGGGTTCTCGCCTGGTCTGCGGGGAGTAGACAGCGGGGGCTCCCGTGTGCGGGCCGGCCGGAGCCGGCGTGGACCGGTCGCCGGGCACCATATCCCGTTATGTACATCTGGTTACGAAGATCGTCCAAAAAACGGCAAAACGGCCACTTAGTGTGATCGCGGGGGTGCTGACCGTCTCCGCGCCCGGCGGCGCCCGCCGGGTACGGCGCTGCTTTGCTCTTGTGTGCGCGGACGGGTATTCTGCGTGGTTGTTGTGTGTCGACGCCTGCCCAGTGCGAGCGTCCCGGCGATGCAACGACGTGTCGGGGTGTCCCCGCAGTGCCCGCGCCGCCGGTGCGGGCGCCGGATCGGGGCCCGGCCTCCCGGAGCGCCAGGTCGGACGAGTTCGCTGATCGGCGCGAGCAGGATTCCGCTGATGAACATCGCCCGCCCGTCAGGACGGGCGACGATCAACCACTGAAGTCGACGAGAAACGAAGGCTGACGACCGTGCGCACGTACACCCCTAAGCCCGCTGACGTCCAGCGTCAGTGGTACGTCATCGACGCGACCGATGTCGTGCTGGGCCGTCTCGCCAGTCAGGTCGCGCAGCTGCTTCGGGGTAAGCACAAGCCGATCTACGCCCCGCACATCGACACCGGTGACTTCGTCGTCATCGTGAACGCCGACAAGGTGGCGATGTCGGGCAACAAGGCGGAGCGCAAGCGCGCCTACCGGCACTCCGGTTACCCGGGCGGCCTCCGCTCGGTGACCTACGCCGAGCTGCTGGCCAAGCACCCCGAGCGGGCCGTCGAGAAGGCGATCAAGGGCATGCTGCCCAAGAACTCCCTCGGCCGGAAGATGTTCGGCAAGGTGAAGGTCTACGCCGGGCCGGACCACCCGCACCAGGCGCAGAAGCCGGTCCCGTTCGAGATCACCCAGCTCAGCCAGCTCAGCAAGTGACACCCCCGCGCACGATCCGGCCCACCGGCCGCAACGTGCGCGACCTGGACCAAGAGGCCGCCGGGGCACCCGCAGACCGGGCCCGCCGCCCTGGCTAGAACACCCAAGGAGAACCGTGGACGAGACCACCGAGCCGAGCACCGAGCAGCTCGACTCGTACGAGGACGCCCCGTCCGAGTACAGCACCGAGACGCCCGAGGCCGCGGGCGAGAGCTTCCTCGGCCAGCCCGTCGCGACCGGCCCCGCCGCCGGCACCGGCCGCCGCAAGCAGGCCATCGCGCGGGTCCGCATCGTCCCCGGCACCGGCCAGTGGAAGATCAACGGCCGCTCGCTGGACCAGTACTTCCCGAACAAGGTCCACCAGCAGATCGTGAACGAGCCGTTCGTGCTGCTCGGCCTCGAAGGCCAGTTCGACGTCCTCGCGCGGGTCGCCGGCGGCGGCACCACCGGCCAGGCCGGTGCGCTGCGCCTCGGCATCTCCCGCGCGCTGCAGTTCGCGAACATCGAGCACCGCCCGGCCCTGAAGAAGGCCGGCTTCCTCACCCGTGACGCGCGGGTCCCCGAGCGCAAGAAGGCCGGTCTCAAGAAGGCCCGCAAGGCGCCCCAGTACAGCAAGCGTTGACCGGCGGTACGAGCCGCCGCACCCCCTGGCCCTCGAAGGGCCGGCGGGTGCGGCGGCTCGGCTGCTTCTCACGGACCCGTCCGCGACCGGTCCGGGCCGCGTGCGCTCTCGCCTCGCGGCCGGACGGCGGACCCGGTGCCCACTAGATTTGACCGCGCGGCGCGGGCGGGGCGCGACCCTCGTCCGGGGCCGCGCGGTTTCCGTTTTCTCTCGGGAGTTGAACTGTGGCTCGTCTGTTCGGGACCGACGGCGTGCGAGGGCTCGCCAACCGCGATCTGACCGCCCCGCTCGTCATGGACCTGTCCATCGCCGCGGCGCGGGTGCTGGGCGAGGAGGGCGCGTTCAAGGGCCACCGGCCGCTCGCGGTGGTCGGGCGCGACCCGCGGGCCTCCGGTGAGTTCCTGGAGGCGGCCGTGGTGGCGGGCCTGGCGAGTTCCGGGGTGGACGTGCTGCTGCTCGGCGTCCTGCCGACGCCCGCCGTCGCGTACCTGACCCACCAGCTGCACGCCGATATCGGCGTCATGCTGTCGGCCTCGCACAACGCCGCCCCCGACAACGGCATCAAGTTCTTCGACCGCAGCGGCTACAAGCTGCCGGACGAGCTCGAAGACCGGATAGAGGCGCGGCTCGGCGAGCCGTGGGAGCCGCCGACGGGCGCCGGGGTCGGCCGCGTCCGGGAGGCGCACGGCGCGGTCGAGCAGTACGTGGCGCACCTGCTGACCACGGTCCCGGTGTCGCTGGACGGCCTGCGCGTCGTCGTCGACTGCGCGAACGGCGCGTCCAGTGACGTGGCGCCGGAGGCGCTGCGCCGCGCGGGCGCCGAGGTGTTCACGATCGGGACGGCGCCGGACGGCCTGAACATCAACGCGGGCTGCGGCTCCACGAGCCTGGAGGCGCTGCGCGAAGCGGTCAAGGAGCACGGCGCGGACGCGGGCATCGCCAACGACGGCGACGCCGACCGCTGCCTCGCGGTGACCGCGACCGGCGAGATCGTGGACGGTGACCAGATCATGGCGATCCTGGCGCTGGAGCTGCGGGAGGCGGGAGCGCTGGCCGCCGACACCGTCGTCGCGACCGTGATGTCGAACCTCGGGTTCAAGCTCGCGATGCGGGACGCCGGGATCACCGTGGTGGAGACCGCGGTCGGCGACCGGTACGTCCTGGAGGCGATGAGGGAGGGCGGCTTCGGGTTCGGCGGCGAGCAGTCCGGCCACGTGATCATGCTCGACCACGCCACGACCGGCGACGGCGTCCTGACCGGCCTGCACCTGCTCGCCGCGATGGCCCGCCGCGGCCGGTCCCTGGACGAGCTGACGAAGGTGATGGTGCGGCTTCCGCAGGTGCTCATCAACGTCAAGGACGTCGACAAGAACCGCGCGAAGACCTCGCCGGAGCTGGCCGCCGCGATCGCCGCCGCCGAGACCGGGCTCGGCGAGACGGGCCGGGTGCTGATCAGGCCGAGCGGTACCGAGCCGATGGTCCGCGTGATGGTCGAGGCGGCATCGGAGGAGCAGGCGCAGGAGGTCGCCGAGCGCCTCGCCGACGTCGTCCGCACCGCCCTCGGCTAACGCTCGTCGATCTCCAGCCGGCCGACTTTGAGGTGCTTGATCTCCACCGTGCCGGCCTCCAGGTGGGCGATGACCGCGCGCTTGACGACGAGCTTGCCGATGGCGACGGCGCCGACGGCGAGCGCGCCGAGCGCCATCGACCCCATGGCCAGGGAGCCGAGGCCGTTGCCGAGGCGCAGGCTGAGGCCGGTGGCGGACGCGCCCGTCACCTCGGCGCCGGTCGCGCGGGCGCCGATGCCGCGTTCGGTCCGGACGCGGGGCCGCTCGTCCGCGTCGTTCGTGGTGTCCTGGGCCCTGCCGTTGGATTCGCTCATGCGAGGAGCATATTGGCGGGCGCGCTCAGCAGCGTCCCAGGAAGTCCTCAAGGGCTCCGTGGTCGGCGCGGGTGACGGGGAGCGAATACTCGTCGGCGACCGCGATGTACTTGACCGCGTAGGTGCACTGGTAGCCCTTCTGCGGTTTCCATTCGCCGGGGCCGGAGTCGCTCTTCTGCCGGTTCGGCACGCCCCACACCGCGAGCAGGTTGTCGTGGTCGTTGGCGAACTTCTCCCGCTTGTCCTCGCTCCACCGGGAGGCGCCCATCCGCCAGGCCAGCGCGAGCGGGTAGATGTGGTCGATCTGCACCTCGGCCGCGTCCTGCTTGGCGAAGGTGATCTCCTTGCCGCTGTAGGGGTCGCGGAGCCGGCCGCTCATGACGACGCAGTCGCCCTTCTTGCCGACGTCCGACAGGTCGCGGTCGAGGACGTCGTTGCGCTGGTCGCAGCCGTTGCGGTCGATGTCCTTCCAGCGCGTCCCGAACTTGTCGCGCTCGTACCCGCCGCCGTCGCCCTCGGACGCGATCCGCAGCCCGGCCAGTGCGGTGCGGGCGCGTTTCTCGTCGCCGGACCCGGGCTTGTCCTGCGTCGCGCCCGGAGCGGGGGAGCCGCTCTCCGAGAGACCCACGCTGGCGTCGCAACCCACCGCGAGGGGGATGACGAGCGCCAGACCCGCCACAGCCGTCCGCACCATGACCCACCGCCCGACATATATGGATATGTATGTGGATACCGATCAAACCGTATGGGCCGGTGCCGTGGCCACCTGCCCATGGGCAACCGTCCACGGGTAGAACCGCGGGGTGACGAAGGTCGATCCGGGGGCGGACGAAAGGCTGCCTCGTATCGCCCTTTAGGTTGACGTGGCGCGCCCGGCCAGCCGCTAGGTTCGTGTGCATGCCGATCATCGCCACCCAGGGCCTGACGATGAGGTTCCCCCGGGTGACCGCCCTGGACGACCTCTCCGTGGCCGTCGAGCCGGGCGTCGTCGGGCTGGTCGGCGCCAACGGCGCCGGCAAGTCGACCCTCATCAAGATCCTGCTCGGGCTGCTGCCGCCGACGTCCGGAACCGCGACCGTGCTGGGCCTCGACATCGCGCGCGAGGGCCTGCGGATCAGGGAGCGCGTCGGGTTCATGCCCGAGTACGAGTGCCTGCCCCCGGACGTGTCCGCGACCGAGTTCGTCGTGCACATGGCCCGGATGTCCGGGCTCCCCCCGACCGCGGCCCGCGAACGCGCCGCCGACACGCTCCGGCACGTCGGCCTGTACGAGGAGCGCTACCGTCCCATCGGCGGCTACTCCACCGGGATGCGCCAGCGGGTGAAGCTCGCGCAGGCCCTCGTCCACGACCCGAAGCTCGTGTTCCTGGACGAGCCCACCAACGGCCTCGACCCCGCCGGACGCGACGAGATGCTCGACCTGATCCGGCGCATCGGCGCCGAGTTCGGGATCAGCGTGCTCGTCACGTCGCACCTGCTGGGCGAGCTGGAACGGGTCTGCGACCACGTCGTCATCATCGACGGCGGGAAGCTGCTGCGCTCCCAGGCCGTCGAGGCGTACACGGCCGCCAGCGGCGTCCTCACCGTCGAGGTGGACGAGGGACGCGACGAGCTCGGCCGCCACCTCTACGAGCAGGGCGTGTCGGTCCAGCCGGAGGGCCGGTTCCTCGTCGTCGACATCGCCGGTGAGACGACCTACGACCTGATCCGGGACGGCGTCGCCGAGCTGGGGCTGCGGCTGATCCGGATGGAGCAGCGCCGCCACCACATCGAGGAGGTCTTCCGGGCCGGGCCTCCGGCGGAGAGCGCGGCCGGAAGCGTCCCGCAGGAGGCGTCCCGATGAGCACGAGCACGATCCACGACATCGGCTACCGCCACTACGACGGGCCCCGCAGCGGGCGCGCCTACGTGCTGCGGTCCCTGTACGTGCACAACCTGCGCGCCGCGTTCGGCCTCGGCCGGCCCGCGCGGGCCAAGATCATGCCGTTCCTGCTGGCGGCGATCATGCTGCTGCCCGCCGCCGGGTCGGTCGCGGTGTTCGCGTTCACCGACCAGGACGACGCGCTGATCCCCTACGCGGCCTACGCGAACATCATGCAGGTCATCGTGGCGATCTTCCTGGCCACGCAGGCGCCGGTGCTGGCCTCGCGGGAGGTGCGGTTCCACGTCATTCCGCTGTACTTCTCGCGTCCCGTCGGCCATCTCGACTTCGTGCTGGCGAAGAGCGCCGCGCTGGCGACCGCGCTGTTCGCGCTCATGGCGGTGCCGGTCACCCTCCTGTACGTCGGCGGCCTGGTCGCCAAGGCGCCCGACCCGGGGCGGCAGGTCCTGGAGTACCTGGGCGGCCTGGTCGGCTGCGTGCTGTTCGCGCTCGTGCTGGCGGCGATCGGGATGGTGATCGCGGCGTTCACCCCGCGGCGCGGGTTCGGCGTCGCCGCGGTGATCGCCGTCTACATGCTCAGCACCACGATCGTCGGGATCGTCCAGGGCATCGCCGAGGAGCGGACGAACTTCACCCTCCAGGGCTGGGCCGGGCTGGGGGCCCCGTTCAACCTGGTGGACATCGTCCAGGTCAGGCTGCTCGGCGCCGAGTCGTCCTCGGTCGGCATCGCGCCCGGCCTCACCGGCGGCCTGGTCGCGCTGGCCCTGTGCGCCGCCATCATCCTCGGCTCGATCGCGGTTCTGTACCGCAGGTTCCGGAAGGCGGGGCTCTCATGAATATTGAGCGGAGCGAACCGGGGGGTGCGGGGGGTCGTCCCCCCGCAGGTAACACCACCAGTGAGCTGGTTCTGGAGAACGTCTCCCGCTGGTACGGCAACGTCGTGGCGGTCAACGGCGTGTCGATGAAGGTCGGGCCGGGGGTCACCGGGCTGCTCGGGCCGAACGGCGCCGGCAAGTCGACGCTCATCCACATGATGGGCGGGTTCCTGGCGCCGTCGTCCGGCACCGTCACCCTGGACGGGGCGCCGATCTGGCAGAACCCGGGCGTCTACCGCAAGCTGGGCCTCGTTCCGGAGCGGGAGTCGGCCTACGACTTCCTCACCGGCGAGCAGTTCATCCTCGCGATGGCGAAGCTCCACAAGCTGCCCGACCCGGCCGCCGCCGCGCGCCGCGCGATCGGCCTGGTGGAGATGGACTACGCCGCCGGCCGCCCGATCGGCAACTACTCCAAGGGCATGAAGCAGCGCATCAAGATGGCGTCCGCCCTGGTGCACGACCCGCCGGTGCTGCTGCTGGACGAGCCGTTCAACGGCATGGACCCGCGGCAGCGGCTCCAGCTCATGGACCTCATCCGCCGGATGGCCGACGAGGGGCGCACCATCCTGTTCTCCTCGCACATCCTGGAGGAGGTGGAGCGGCTCGCCAGCCACATCGAGGTGATCGTGGCGGGGCGGCACGCGGCGTCCGGCGACTTCCGCAAGATCCGGCGGCTGATGACCGACCGGCCGCACGTGTTCCTCGTCCGCTCGTCCGACGACCGCCGGCTCGCCGCGGCCATCATCGCGGACGGCTCGGCCCGCAGCGTCCAGCTCACCGAGAAGGGGCTGCAGGTCGAGGCCGTCGACTTCCAGCGCTTCACCTGGCTGCTCCCGAGGGTCTCCCGGGACGCCGACGTGCGCCTCTGGGAGGTCTCCCCCTCGGACGAGTCCCTGGAAAGCGTCTTCTCCTACCTGGTGGCCCGGTGATTCGATGAACCCCACAATCGCGATGATCACGTTCCGGGCGATGCTCGGGCGCAAGCGCGCGCTGCTCCTGCTGGTCCTGCCGCTGCTCCTGCTGGTCCTCTCGGTGATCCTGCGCGCGACCGGCAACAACGACCTGGACCTCTCGGCGCAGGTTCTGCAGAGCTTCGGTCTCGCGACCCTGCTGCCGCTGCTCGCGCTGATCGCCGGGACGGGCGTGATCGCCCCGGAGATCGACGACGGCCAGATCATGTACGTGCTGACCAAGCCGATCCCGCGGGAGGTGATCGTGCTGACCAAGCTGGTCGTCGCGATCACCCTGGTGACGGTCTTCGCGGTCGTCCCGACGCTGCTGGCGGGGCTCGTCCTCGCCGGGACCACCGCCCAGGTGACGCCCGCCTTCACGATCGGCATCCTCGTGGGCGGGGTCACCTACAGCGCGGTGTTCGTCGCCCTCGGCGTGCTGAGCCGCAACGCCGTCACGATCGGCCTGCTGTACGCGCTGGTGTGGGAGACCCTCCTCGGCAGCTTCGCGCCGGGCGCCAAGTCGGCGTCCGTCCAGCAGTGGTCCCTGTCGGTCGCCGACGCGCTCACCGACGCGTCGATGGTCACCTCGACCGTCGGGCTGCCCGTGGCGATCACGCTGCTGGTCGTGGTGGCGCTCGCGGCCATGTTCCTCGCCACCCGCCGCCTCCGCTCCCTCCCCGTCGCCAGCGCCGAGTAGCGCGGTCCCCGGTCAGCGGGCAGGGCGCAGGAGGCCGCGGTCCATGGCGACGACCGAGGACGACGCCGAGGCCGGAACGGGCGCTCGCGGCCGCGTTCCCCGTCACCTTCCGCTTGCGGACGCTCCCGGTCGCCGGCGCCGACCGGCATGCGGGTGCTCACATGCGGGTGCTCACATGCGGGCGTCGGCGGCGGGACCATCGGACCCGCCGCCGGCTCGCGCCGCCGGTCAGTGTGCTTTGAACCTGCCCGTGACGATGGTGGTCACGGGGTGCCCGTCGAGTTCCCCGGGCACCGCGCGGCGGACGGACGCGTCCCGTATGTGGACGCGGATCACGTCGGTCCCGTCCGCGGCGCGGCCGTGGTCGAGTCCCTGGACGCCGTCGATCGCCAGCAGCCGTCCCCGGTGCCGCCGGATCACGTCGTTGAGCGGGACGTCCGGGGCGGGGGGCGGCTCGGGTGCCGCCCCCTCCGGTCGGTCATGCGGTGGCCGGTGGTCTCCCGGTTCCCGATTCTCGTCCACGAACTCTCCTCCCCGGGGCTATTCGCCCGTGTAGAGATCGATGTCCAGTTCGTCGAGGACGGCCTCGATGGGGTTGGCGAGCGTGATCTCGCTCAGCTCGTCCACGTCATCGTCGTCGTCGTCGCTTGCCGACGTGTCCGCGAAGAGCAGGCCCACGACGTGCCGCGTCTCGTCCCACCGCCAGACGCACGAGCCCGAGTCCCCGCCGGCGGAGAACGCGTCGGCGTCGAGCCCGGAGATCACTATCTGGTCCTCGAAGAACGCGATCCGGTCGCCGTCGTAGTCGACCACCCCGGACCAGGCGAGACCCGTCACGATCCCCTGGGTGAGTCCGGTGGTCCGGCCGGACTTGCCGACCAGCATACCCAGCGAGGCCGGGACGGGCCGGTCACCGATGCGGAAGTACTCGACGTCGTCGCCGACCTCGTACCCGATCTTCGGCGTGACCGCCTTCGCATCGCACAGGCCGGTGGCGCAGTCGACACGGTTCGGCGTGAGGTCGAACCGGAGCTGGACGAACCTCTCCAGCACGGCGATCCCGTCGCCCGGTCCGCCGCCGTCCGCGGGCCCCGGCTGGTAGATGGGGTCCCCGAGTTCGGCGTCGTTGGTGTTGGCGATGACGTGGTTGTTGCTCAGGCAGAGCAAGTCGTCGCGCCGCGGAGCGCTCCGGCCCTTCGCGAGGCAGCCGAGGGTTCCGGCGGTCACCTCGGGATGCCCGATCGAGAACCCGCCGGGCGCCGGGCGGACGCGGCGGTCGTTGGCGCGTGCCCGGATGGCCCCGCTCGTCACGAACCGCAGCGGCACGTCGGCCGCCGATCGGACGCCCAAGCCGTCGACGACCATCGCACGCGCGTCGTCGGGCGCGACCGGTGTCGCCGTGTAGACGGTGACGACCGGCGACGTCCCGCCGGTGGAGTCGCCCAGCCCGATCGCCACTCCCCGCGCGTTGCCCGTGCCCAGGTTGTCCCGGGCGGCCCTGGCGGCCGGGATGCTCCGGGCGGTGGCGTGGATGGCCGCCGCGATCTCGTCTCTGGCGTTCCGGACCGCGTTCGGGACGGGGCCGGAGCCATATGAACCATGCTTACCCATGATTAAATGCCCTTCTCAAAAAGGTGGTCGTGCGTGCCCGGCGGCGATCTCGTGCTCCGCCGGGCGCTCGCGGTTTCCCAATGTGGAGGTCGTCGGCTACGGCACGACGATGTAGACGCATCCCGGATCGCTGCTCGCGCTGAGCTTCAAGGCGTTCCGCAGCAGCGCCAGCACCGTTCCGATCTGCGGGTGATCCTGTTCGGCGTGCAGAATTCTCAGGTCATCGGCCACGCAGACGATCGCATAGGTGGCGTTTCCTCCCCTCGCGACGATCTGCTGGCCCCTGCCATGACCGGTGCCGGTGTTGTCGATGACGTCGTAACCGACGCCCTGGTTGTCAATGCGGACGGGATTGTGCCTGCTCGGCGGAACCACATTGCCGCCGGTGCGCCAGATGTCCGCGAACTCGATGTCGCGGGCCTGGTCGCTGATCTGCCTTCTGATCGCCCGGTTGGTCTGGTCGAGCATGCGCGGCATTCCCTGCAGTAACTGCGGCATGGACTTCTCCTTTCGCTCTCCGTGTTTTGAACGGTTTCCCGGCGCCGACCGGCATTCGGGCCCGGGAAGGTCCGGCCGTGCCGGCCGCGCGGGGCCGCCGGGCCGCCCGCTTCCGCTCCGTCCGAGCGGGAACGGGGACCCGGCGGCCGGGCCGGTGATCAAACGGGAAGCGCGGCGGTCACGACCGCAGCGGCCTGGCCGGGTCGCCCAGGGCGCCGTGCGCGACCTGCCAGGTGTTGGCGCCGTCCAGGACCACGGTCAGCGCCGCGACGCCGTCGTCGTACTCCAGTTCCTGGGTCTGCGTGAGCGTCGCCACGTCGACCATCTGGCACTGCTGGAAGCTCCCGGCGACGATGTAGTACGTCGGGTGCAGCGTGAAGACGTGCTCCAGGTTGGGACCGGCGTCCGCGACGCAGGCGGGCTGCCCGTTCAGGGTGACGCCGACCGAACTCGGCTGGACGCTGGGCCGCGGGATGGCGCTGGTGTCCTCGATCCACAGCCGGTCGTTGTTCGGCGCCGGCGTCTGGGTCGCGGGCTTGAGCAGGAAGTCCCCGCTCATGTAGTCGAAGGTGGCCGCGCACCGGGCGCTCGACGCCGGATCGGCGGGCAGGGCGCCGTTCGCCACCCACTGGTAGTCCTTGACCGTGCCGTTCGCCGACCACGCGAAACCCCACTCGATCTCCCAGGAGAACGTGTACCGGTTCCCCGGGTGGATCACCTGCGTGAGCCAGGCGGTGCTGAGGGCGCTGCTGGTGCGGGCCTCCGGCAGCTCCGCCACGACGGCGAAGGTGGGGCTGCCCTGCATCAGCTCCGATTCGTTGATGACGGTGAGACTGTAGGTCGTCATGAGTTCACCTCTCCGATAGGTGCGGCGACCGGGGGCCTTTATGGCTCCCATGGAAATCGCCTCGGCTGTGTTCATGGCGTTTCGCCGGTTGTTATTCAGATCGGCGGCGAAACCGCCGTGGTCTTCGACCGGACCCAACGCTACGCAGAAACGCCATTGCCTGAGAACCAGCGAACGGTAAAGCAATGTCCATGGCAGAAGAACATGATGTGCAATGTGACAGGGAATAATCGATTCCCTGTCATGGCTATGGCCGGATATCCGCACGGTGACTCTTGAGGGCCGGCGAGACAATTCCCTATCGCCTGAGGTTTCTCGCGGGAAGCGTCCGGGCAAGGCTTGAGGCTGGTACCGGCGGTCTCCCGTGGAGACCGAATATCAGCAATCGCAAGGAAGTGGACGCCTTGGACAGCTCTGCCGTTATGAACACGCACACCCTGATCTGCGAGCGCTTGGGGAATGCGTCATGATCAAATCCAGGAAAACGATCACGGCGACCGCGGTCTCGCTGAAGGAGGCGGCCGAGGCATTCCTCGCGCGCCGGGACCTGGACGGCGACACCATCCGGTCGTACGCGCAGACGATCCGGTGGCTGCTACGGGAGTTCGGCGGGGACGTCCCGCTCCACCGGATGACGGCCGAGCGCATCGCCGTGGTGTTCACCGCCGCGTGGGACGAGGCCGCCGCCCGGACCTGGAACCGGCATCGCGCCGCCCTGCGGTCGCTCACGATCTGGGCCGTCCGGCGCGGCTGGGACATGGGCGACCTGGCCGCGTGCATCGAGCGCCGCCCCGAGCCGCGCGGCCGCACCCGCGTCATCGACCGGCAGATCATCGCCGACCTGCTGGAGCGCCGCGAGGTGCCGCCGCGGGAGAGGGTGCTCTGGCGGCTGCTGTACGAGTCGGCGGCCAGGGCGGACCTCGTCCTCTCGCTCGACGTCGAGGACCTCGACCTGGCCGACAACCGCGGGCGCGTCACCAAGGACGGCGTGGAACGGTGGGTGCGCTGGCAGTCGGGCACGACGCGCCGGCTTTCCGACCTGGTGGCCGGACGCCGGCGCGGACCGGTCTTCCTCACCGACCGGCGGCCCGCGCCCGCCCGGATGCCCGAGGCGGGCGACCTGTGCCCGGTGACCGGGCGAGGCCGGCTGTCCTACGAACGCGCGCAGTACCTCTTCAAGCAGGCCACGAGACGGATCGACCCGGAGGGGCAGGGCTACACCCTCCATCAGCTCCGCCATTCCCGCCTCACCCACCTCGGCGAGGACGGCTGGACGGGCCCGATGCTCATGGCCCTGTCGGGCCACGACGACATCCGGAGCCTGGCCGGCTACGTCGACCCTCGCCTGCCGCACGATCCGGCCGGGGAGGAGGACGCCACGGTACGGGGACGGCGCGGCCCGGCACTGTGAGGGTCTGCCATATCCCGGCGGTGTGACGCGTGTTACAACGGCCGTGGGGTATCTGATCGTCCACCCCAGGGGAGTGTGTGCCATGTCAGTCTCCCGACGCCGGCTCCTGGCCGGGACGGGCGCGGTGGGGGCGGGGATCGCCTTCACCGGCGCCGTCGAGGAACTGTTCGCCGGTGACGCGGCCGCCGCGGCGGCCGGCGGCCGTGCGGGGTACGGGCCGCTGGTGCCCGACCCGGAAGGGGTGCTGGACCTGCCGCGCGGGTTCCGGTACACCGTCCTGTCCCGCGAGGGGGAGCGGCTCCGCTCGGGAGAGGGGGCGGTCCCGAGCAACTTCGACGGCATGGCCGCCTTCCCGGGCAGGGGACGCACCTGGCTCGTCCGCAACCACGAGAACCGCCCGGACGCCGCGCACCGGGTGCCGCCGGTCGAGGGCGTCACCTACGACCCGGGCGCACTGGGCGGCTGCACCGCGCTGGAGGTCGGGCACGGCGGCCGGGTCCACACCGAGCGGGTGGCCATCGCCGGGACCGCGGTGAACTGCGCGGGCGGCCCCACCCCGTGGAACACCTGGCTGACCTGCGAGGAGAACGAGGACAAGGCGGGCACCGGGAACTACACCAGGGACCACGGGTTCGTCTTCGAGGTCGACCCGTACCGGCAGGACCGCACCGTCCCCGAGCCGCTGGAGGCGATGGGGCGGTTCCAGCACGAGGCGATCGCCGTCGACCCGCGCGACGGGACCGTGTACGAGACCGAGGACGCGTTCGAGCGGCCGTTCGGGCTGTTCTACCGGTTCCTGCCGGAGCGGCCGCGCGGCGGGTTCGGGAGCCTGCGGGCCGGTGGGCGGCTTGAGGCGATGCACGTTCCCGGCGTCCCGGACCTGTCGACGGTGCAGCGGCCGGGCACCGTGCTCGACGGCGTGCAGTGGAAGCGGGTGCCCGATCCGCTGGCGAAGGAGACCCCGATCCGGTTCCAGGACTTCGGGCGCGGCGGCGTCACGCACGCGCAGAAGCTGGAGGGCTGCTACTGGGGCGGCGACCGCGTCTACTTCGTGACGAGCTTCGCGCGCAGGGCCGAGGGGTCGGGCGCCGACCACTTCGGGCAGGTGTGGTCGTACGAGCCGCGCGGCCGGCGGCTGACCCTGGTGATCGTCTTCGGGCCGGACACCGACGTGCGGACACCGGGCGAGTCGCCCGACAACATCTGCCTGGCGCCGCAGGGCGGGCTGATGGTGTGCGAGGACGGCGGCGGCGAGCAGCACGTGTACGGCGTGACCCGCCGCCGCGAGGTGTACCCGGTGGCCCGGAACCGGCAGAACATCGGCACCGAGGCCGAGCCCGAGTGGGGCGAGTTCGCGGGCGTGACGTTCTGCGGCGGCGGCCGGACGACGATGTACGTCAACGTCTACGACCCGGGCACCACGTTCGCCGTCACTGGCCCCTGGAACCGCTACTAGGCCCGCGGGGAAGCAGCACGGGCGCGGCCTCCTAGCCGGTGGGCTCCTGGCCGATGAGCTCCTGGACGGCGGCCTTGAACTGGTTTCCGCGGTCGGCGTAGTCGCGGTAGTCACCGAAACTGGCGCAGGCCGGGGAGAGCAGGACCGTGTCGCCGGGACGGGCCATGGCGGCGGCCTTGGCGACCACCTCGGTCATCGGGCCGTTGACGACGGTGTGCCCGGTGATGCCCGCCTCGTCCAGCGCGGCGGCGATGCGGGGCCCGACCTCGCCGATGATGACGATGCCCCGGATGTTCTCCTTGGCCACCGACCCGGCGAGCGCGTCGAAGGCCAGCCCCTTGGACGAGCCGCCGAAGATCATGACCTTCGGCCCGGGGAAGGCGGCCATCGCCGCGCGCGCGGTCTCCGGCGTCGTGGACAGCGAGTCGTTGACGTAGGTGACGCCGCCGGACTCGCCGACGGGCTCCAGCCGGTGGGGCAGCGGCTTGATGGCGCATACCCCCTCGCGCAGGAGCGAGACGTCGCGGCCGAGGAGGTCGAACGTCGCGGCGACCGCGGCCGTCAGGTTGGCGACGTTGTGCTCGCCGAGCAGCGGGCTGTCGGCGAGGTCGAGGAGCCGGGTCGTGCCGTCGTGGATCGCCCCGTCCGCCGCGTGGAAGCCCGCAGGAACGCCGAAGGGCACCTTGCGGCCCGCTCCGGCGGCGGCGACCCGTTCGGCCACCGGGTTGCCCGCGGCGAAGAAGACGGTGTCCGCCGGCTTCTGGTACGCGGTGATCGAGGTCTTCGCGGCGTAGTACTCCTCGATGTCGGGATGCCAGTTGAGGTGGTCGGGCGTCACCGGCAGGACGACCGCGATGTGCGGGGAGCGCGTCAGGTCGATGAGCTGCATGTTGGACAGTTCGAGGACGACCAGGTCCCCGTCCTGCAACTGCGGGAGGAATTGCAGGGGCGGGACGCCGATGTTGCCGCCGAGGAACACGCGGCGGCCCGCGGCGCCCAGGATGGCGGCGATGGCGGTGCAGGTGGTGCCCTTGCCCTGGGTGCCGGTGACGCCGATCACCGGGACCGGGCACTCGGCCAGGAACTCGCCGATGACGCTGGTCACCGGCCTGCCGCCCGGCAGCGCGCCGGGGTGCACGCCGGGGGCGCGGACGATCAGGTCGGCCTCGTCCAGTCCCCGCAGGTAGTCGGCGCCCGTCCGGCCTTCGACATCGGGGGGGAGTTCGACGTCCTTGCGGTCGTGGACGACGATGTCGCCACGCGGTCGCCAGTACTCCACGGCGGCACGTCCCTCGACGCCATAGCCGACAACTGCGATTCGCATCCCGGAGACTCCCCGCACGGACGTTGGAAGTGGCAGAACGCTCGAAGGGTACTGCAGCGGCGCTCGCCACCCGGACGCCGAGACGCGACACGCCCGTCCGGGGCGCGGTGTCAGATGCGGCGCAGCCGGACGCGCTGGACGGCGTGGTCCCTGTCCTTGTGCAGGACGAGGGTGGCGCGGGAGCGGGTCGGCAGGATGTTGGAGACGAGGTTGATCTCGTTGACGTCCCGCCAGACGCGCTGGGCGAACGCGGCGGTCTCGTCCTCGTCCAGCTCGTGCGCGTACTTGTGGAAGTAGGAGCGCGGGTCGGTGAACACGGTGCGGCGCAGCGCGAACAGCCGGTCGATGAACCACTGCCGGATGTCCTCGACGCGGGCGTCCACGTAGATGGAGAAATCGAAGAAGTCCGCGACGCCCAGGCTGCCGGCGGGCGGTGCCTGCAGGACGTTCAGCCCCTCGACGATCAGGATGTCGGGACGCCGGACGGTCTGCGTCGCGTCCGGCACGACGTCGTACTCCAGGTGCGAGTACACGGGGATCGCGTACTCGTCCACGCCCGACTTGACGGCGGAGACGAACCCGACGAGGGCCTGGCGGTCGTAGGACTCGGGGAAGCCCTTGCGGTCCATGAGCCCCCGCTCGGACAGGACCGAGTTCGGGCACAGGAAGCTGTCGCTGGTGACCAGCTCGACGGTCGGGTGCTCCGGCCAGCGGGCGAGGAGCGTGCGCAGCAGCCGCGACGTCGTGGACTTGCCGACGGCGACGCTGCCGGCGACGCCGACGATGAACGGGGTCGGCGGGACCTCGCCGCCGAGGAAGCCGCTGACGGTGTCGCGCAGCCGCCCGTCGGACTGGAAGAACAGGTTCAGCAGCCGGGACAGCGGCAGGTAGACCTCCTCGACCTCGGTGATGTCGATCGGGTCCTTCAGCCCGCGCAGCGCGTCCAGTTCGCCGGGGGTGAGCGGCAGCGGCGTGTTCTCGCGCAGCCCCCGCCAGTCTTCCCTGGTCAGCTCCACGTACGGGTTCGGCACGGGGTCCCATCCGCTCGTCATGGCTGAAACAGTAACCGGCGGCCCGTCCAATGACCGGGTTTTCACCGGCCGGCCACGCTGACGTCACGGTTCGGTGTCCCGTGCCTGTAGGTCCCGCGGGGGACACCGAATAGAGTTGCCGCCATGTGCGGAATCGTGGGGTACGTAGGAGGCCGGCAGGCGCTCGACGTGGTCGTGGAGGGGCTGGCGCGGCTGGAGTACCGCGGCTACGACTCGGCCGGGGTGGCCGTGCTGGCCGACGGGAAGCTGGCGACGGCCAAGCGCGCGGGCAAGCTGGTGAACCTCCGGGGCGCGCTGGAGGAGGAGCCGCCGCCCGCCGGGACGCTCGGCATGGGGCACACGCGGTGGGCCACGCACGGCCCGCCGAACGACCGGAACGCGCACCCGCACGTCGACTGCACCGGCTCCGTCGCGGTGATCCACAACGGGATCATCGAGAACTTCGCCGAGCTGCGGGCGGAGCTGGAGGAGGCGGGGCACGGGCTCGCCTCCGACACCGACACCGAGGCGGTCGCGCACCTGCTGGAGGACGAGCTGAAGGCGGGCGGGGACCTCGCCGAGGCGATGCGGCGCGTCTGCCGCCGGCTGGACGGCGCGTTCACGCTCGTCGCGGTGCACACCGGCTCGCCCGACCTGGTGGTGGGCGCGCGCCGGAACTCGCCGCTGGTCGTCGGGGTCGGGGACGGCGAGAACTTCCTCGCCAGCGACGTCGCGGCGTTCATCGCCCACACCCGGGACGCGATCGAGCTGGGCCAGGACCAGATCGTCGAGCTGCGGGCCGGCGGGGTCACCGTCACCGACTTCGACGGGCGGCCCGCCGAGGTGACGGAGTACCACGTCGACTGGGACGTGTCCGCCGCGGAGAAGGGCGGCTTCGACTACTTCATGCTCAAGGAGATCGCCGAGCAGCCGCGGGCGGTCGCCGACACGCTGCTCGGCCGGATCGGCGCCGACGGCCGGCTCCACCTGGACGAGATGCGCATCCCGGACCGGGAGCTCCGCGAGGTCGACAAGATCATCATCGTGGCGTGCGGAACGTCCTACCACGCCGGGCTGATCGCCAAGTACGCGATCGAGCACTGGGCCGGCCTGCCCTGCGAGGTGGAGCTGGCCAGCGAGTTCCGCTACCGCGACCCGATCCTGTCCCCGACGACGCTGGTCATCGCGATCTCCCAGTCCGGGGAGACGATGGACGCGCTGATGGCCGTCCGGCACGCGCGGGAGCAGAAGGCCAAGCTGCTCGGCATCTGCAACGTCAACGGCTCGACGCTGCCGCGCGAGTGCGACGGCGTCCTGTACACGCACGCGGGGCCGGAGATCGCGGTCGCGTCCACGAAGGCGTTCCTCACCCAGCTCGTCGCCGTCTACCTCATCGCCCTCTACATCGCGCAGGTGCGCGGCACCAAGTGGGGGGACGAGGTCTTCGCCATGGTGCAGCTCCTTGAGCTGATGCCGGAGAAGGTGGAGAAGGTCCTGGAGACGATGGAGCCGGTCCGTGAACTGGCCCGGTCCCTGGCGGACGAGCACTGCGTCCTGTTCCTCGGCCGGCACGTGGGCTTCCCCGTCGCCCTCGAAGGCGCGCTGAAGCTCAAGGAGCTGGCGTACATGCACGCGGAGGGCTTCGCCGCGGGCGAGCTGAAGCACGGCCCGATCGCGCTCATCGAGGAGGGACTGCCGGTCGTGGTCGTCGTCCCGCCGCGGGCGCGGGACGTCCTGCACGACAAGATCGTGTCGAATATCCAGGAGATCCGGGCGCGCGGCGCCCGCACGATCGTCATCGCCGAGGACGGGGACGAGTCGGTCGAGCCGTACGCCGACACGCTCGTCCGCGTGCCGGCCGTGCCGACGCTGCTGCAGCCGCTGGTCACGACCGTCCCGCTGCAGGTGTTCGCGTGCGAGCTGGCCTCCGCCAAGGGGCACGACGTCGACCAGCCCCGCAACCTCGCCAAGTCCGTCACCGTCGAGTAGCCCGCGAGCGAACCGTCCCGCGCCGGCCGCATGGGGCCTCCGGCGCCTGAACCTTCCGGTGCCGGGCCGCGTCCCAGGAAGGTGAGACCGGCCGGCGTCGGGAGGTCGCGGATGGCGGGAAACGGCGAACTCGGGGTGGAGGCGTACGGGGTGACGCGGGACTTCGGTCCCGTGCGAGCCCTGAACGGCCTGCACATCACCGTCCCGTACGGGCAGGTCACGGCGCTGGTCGGGCCGAACGGCGCGGGCAAGACGACGCTGCTGCTCGTCCTCGCGACGCTGCTCGCCCCCGACGCGGGCACGGTGCGGATCGCCGGGCACGACGCGCTCACCCGTCCCGCCGAGGCCCGGGACGCGCTCGGCTGGATGCCCGACACGTTCGGCGTGTACGACCAGCTCACCGTGGACGAGTACCTCGCGTTCTTCGCCGACGCCTACGGGCTGCCGAAACAGGAGCGTCCGCGGCGGCTCAGGGCGCTGCTCAGCCTCGTCCACCTGGAGGACCGCATCGGGCAGCCGGTGCACGCCCTGTCGCGCGGCCAGAAGCAGCGGCTCGGCCTGGCCCGCGCGCTCGTGCACCGTCCCCGCGTCCTGCTGCTGGACGAGCCCGCGTCGGGCCTGGATCCGCGCTCCCGCATCGAGCTGCGCGACCTGCTGCGGTCGCTGGCGGCGGACGGGGTCGCGGTGCTGGTGTCGAGCCACATCCTCAGCGAGCTGGAGGAGATCGCCGACCGGGTCGTCCTCGTCGACCACGGCCGGACGGCCGGAGACCATGCGATGGCCGATCTCGCCGGACCGGCGGCACGCGTCCGCTGGCGGATCCGCTCGCTCGACCGGGACCGGCTGGCCGCGGCCCTCGCGGCCGCTCTGGACGGGCTGACCTGGCTGGACGCCGCCGACGTGCCGGGCGGTGCCGAGGTCGGCCCGCTCAACGAGGCCGAGGCCGCCGGGCTGCTCGCCGAACTCGTCACCGCGGGGGTTCCCGTCACCGGCCTCGCGCCCGCCGGCAGCGCGCTCGAATCGACCTACCTCGCGATGACCGAGAACCGGAGATGAGGCTGCGGTGACCTTGCACGGAATCGGCCTGGTGGCGCGGATGGAGGTCACGACCCGGCTGCGGACGGGGCGCTGGAAGACGCTCATGGCCGTCTGGTTCGTGGTCGTGAACGGCCTCGGCCTGCTGCTGCGGCTGGCGATGGGGTCCGATGACACCTCCTCCTACGGTGAGCCGGGCGTGCCCATGTTCGGCGCGGTCCTGCTCGGGGTGCTGGTGCTGACGCTGCTGGTCACCCCCGCCCTGGGCGGGCAGTCGATCAACGGCGACCGGGAGCGCGGCACGCTCGCCACGCTCCAGGTCACGCGGCTCGCGCCCGGGGACATCGCGCTCGGCAAGCTGGCCGCCGCCTGGGGGAGCGGTCTGCTGACGCTGCTGCTCACGCTCCCGTGCGTGCTGTGGCCGGTCGCGGAGGGCGCGATCGGCCTGGGACGCGCCGTGGTCGTCCTCTTCGTCACGGCGCTGCTCATCGGCGTGGTCTGCGCGGTCTCCCAGGCGTGGTCGGCGCTGCTGGCACGCAGCATCACCTCGGTGCTCATGTCGTACCTGACGGTCTTCGCGCTGCTGGTGGGAACGCCGCTGCTCTTCGGCATCGGCGCCACGCTCGCGGCCGAGCATCGGGACGACGGGTACGGCGGATACACCGACGACCGTCCCGACCGGGTCTGGTGGCTGCTCGCCCCCAACCCGGTCGTGGTGCTGGCCGATGCCGCGCCGCGGCTTCCGGAACGCGAGTACGTCGTCGGCGACGAGGTGTTCACGCGGGAGCCCTCGAATGATCCGCTCGGCGGGATCAGCCGCGCGGTGCGCGACAGCCGGCACCGCGACGGCCGCCGGGGCCGGGACGACGGGGAGGGGGCCGTGTGGCCCTACGGGCTGGCGTTCAACCTGGCCCTCGCCGCCGGTGCGATAAGTGTCACGGTCATCCGGCTGCGGACGCCCCTCCGCCGGGTACCGAGGGGCGTCCGCGTGGCCTGAACAATGGTCTCGACCTGATCACGGATGGAAATTCGTCGGGCATTGTGGCGCGCGGCGTGAAAACGTTCGGTGGGCAGGGAGCGGAACGCGTTCATCGCTCATTAGCGCAATTCTCTGTTCGTGTTGAGATTCTCAGTGACGGTGTAAGTTGCAGGGATTTTTTCAGGGGTGGTCGTAGCGGCCCGCCTTGGCCCGCTCGATGAACCCGCGCCATTCGGCGGGGCCGAACGCCAGGCTCGTCGCGGTGTTCTCGGTGTCCCGCACGGAAACCGCGCCGTCGCCCAGCCCTGCGACCTCGACGCACCCATTGCTGGCGCCGCATCGGACGCTCCTTCTCCAGCGGGCGGGCGGCGTTTCAGGAAACGAACTCATACCGGCTCCTGCCTTGAGAGTTGCGGGTGGCTGCGGCTGCGCTGCCGGTGCCAAGCACAAGGTAACAAGATCACAAAAAACTCCTGATCACCTGCGGTCTGGGCGATGCGCGGGTGTCAGGAGTGGCGAGGTAGGACCGGAGTTACCGCTGGGAGGGGCAGCGAGCCGAGTCCGGTGTGGACCCGGCCCGTCCACCGCGGCGCCCTACCGTGCCCTCAGCGGGCGGCGGCGGGGCGCGCGCCGCGTCTCATCGACGCACGTCGAATTCGCCCTTCTTGGCTCGTCCGACGAACTCCCGCCACTCTCCCTGGGAAAATGACAGGACCGGGCTCTGCGTACCGTGCTTGGCGTCGCGCGCCCCGATGGAATGGGACGAACCGGCCAGTGCGGCGACTTCGACGCACGTGTTGCTCGCCCCGCAGTGGGCGCTTCTCCTCCATTGCGGAGCAGGAGTGGCGAAAGGGGACACCGAGTGCCTTTCACAAGGATTGAGCCCCTTTGCGGACCCTCACCAGGCGTCTCTGGCCGCGGTGATGCGCCGCCGTGACTCGGCGGTGTCCAGGGCCTGATCGGCCAGGCTTGAATAAGCGAGCCTGTACATATAAGTGACAGCCTCGTCCGCGAGGTGGCTGATCGTCAGGGATTCGGTGTGAACGATATCAGGGAAAACGATGTCGTGCACCGGTGAGAATTCCAGAAGTATAAAGGACTCTGCCAACACCGAGTGCGCTACGTCCAAAGGCAGTATCTGTAGCGTAACGTTGGGCAGCTCGGTCATCCGGCACAGATGTTCGAGCTGCTCCCGCATCACCTTGCGGTCGCCGATCCGGCGTTGCAGAACCGCCTCGTCGATAACCGCCGACAGTTCCAGCGGATGGGCGCCGCGCAACAGGTCCCGGCGGCGCATTCGCACGTCCAGCCGGCGTTCCAGTTCCTGCGGTGGCAGGGTCGCGAGGTCGCTCCAGCCGCCGATCACGTGCCGCGCGTAACTCTCCGTCTGCAGCAGCCCCGGGAAGACGGTGCTGCCCCATTCCCGGACGGCGGTGGCCTCGGACTCCAGCGCGATGAAGTCCGCCAGCTCGCTCGGCAGGTCGCGGTACTCCTCCCACCACCCCCGCTGGGCGGCGTCGTGCGCCAGGGAGATGAGGTCGTCGCGGCGGGAACCGTCGATCTCGTAGAGGTCGAGGAGGCGCCGGACGTCGCTGATCTTCGCACCGGTCCGCGCGTTCTCGATCCGGGAGACCTTGGCGGTCGACCAGGTCAGCCGGTCGGCGACCTCGTCACCGGTGAGCCCCCGCCGCTCGCGCAGTCTCCGGAGTTCGGCGGCCAGCCGCCGCTGCCGGACGGAGGGACCGCGGGAAGTGCTCATCGATGGGGCCTCTCCAGTCCCGGCGGACTGATCTGGGCGCATTCCGCATCACGGGGGGCCGCGGTGCGAACGCATCGGACCGGATGAACACGATTCTACGGCCGGTGATCCCCGGTCGCATCTGGCACCGAAAGTTGCAGCAAAAGTTACAACTCACACCAGAGGGTGCACCCGGTGCCGTTCGGGATGACGGTTGCGAAGGGGCTTCGCGTGGCACTCTAAGTGTGTGATCGACTTGGGGAGCCGCGGATGAGGTACGCGCACGAGGTCGGCAAGGTCCGGGCGGCCGAGGAGGCCCTGATGGCCCGGCTGCCGGACGGCGCCCTGATGCAGCGCGCGGCCGCCGGGCTGGCGTCCGTCTGCGCCCGCGTCCTGCCCGCCGTGTACGGGTCGCGCGTGGTCCTCCTCGCCGGCGGCGGCGACAACGGCGGCGACGCCCTCTATTCCGGGGCCCGCCTCGCCCGGCGCGGCGCCCGCGTCCATGCCGTCCAGGCCGGCTCCAAGATCCACGAAGGCGGCCTGGCGGCCCTGCTGGCCGCGGGCGGCCGCGTCCTGCGGAACGGCGAGGACGCCACCATCGGCCAGGCCGACCTGATCATCGACGGGCTGACCGGCATCGGCGGGACGGGCGGCCTCCGCGAGCCCTACGCCCGGTTCGCCGCGCTGGCCTCGCAGGCGCCCGGCGTCGTCGTCGCCTGCGATGTCCCGAGCGGCGTGGACGCGAGCACGGGCCGCGTCGAGGGCACCGCCGTCCACGCCGACGTCACCGTCACCTTCGGCACCCACAAGCCGGGCCTGCTCATCGACCCGGGCGCGTCCCACTGCGGAGTGGTCGAACTGGTCGACATCGGGCTCGGCCCCGACCTGCCCGACCCGGACGTCGTCGCGGCCCGCCCGGCGGACGTCCAGCCTCCCGAGCCCGGCTCCGAGTCCGACAAGTACCGCCGCGGCGTCGTCGGCGTCCTCGCCGGCGGCGACGAGTTCACCGGCGCGGCCGTCCTCACCACGGGCGGCGCCGTCCACGGCGGAGCGGGCATGGTGCGCTTCGCCTCCGTCGCCCGCCCGGCCGAACTCGTCCGGCGGCGCTGGCCCGAGGCCGTCACCACGGTCATCGAGCCCGGTCCCCACGGCCCCGGCGTCCTCGAACGCGTCGGACGCGTGCAGGCGTGGGTCGTCGGCCCCGGCCTCGGCACCGGCGACGCCGCCGAGTCGCTGCTGGAGGCCGTCCTCACCACCGAACTGCCCGCCCTCGTGGACGCCGACGGGCTCACCGTGCTGGCCCGCCGCCGCGACCTTCTGCGCCGTGCGGCCCCGACCGTCCTCACCCCGCACGCGGGCGAATTGGCCCGCCTCATCGCCGCCGACCGGGAGGCGATCGAGGCCGGGCGCCTGGAGCACGTCCGGCGCGCCGCGGCCGAGCTGTCCGCGACCGTCCTGCTCAAGGGCTCCACGACCCTGGTCGCCGAGCCGGACCGCCCCGTCCGCGTCAACCCGACCGGCACGCCGCGGCTGGCCACCGCCGGGACGGGCGACGTCCTGTCCGGCCTGGTCGGCGCGCTCCTGGCGGGCGGCATGCCGGCCATCGACGCGGCGGCCGCGGGCGCCTACCTGCACGGGCTCGCCGGCCGCCTCGCCGCCGCCCCCGAACCCGGCCC
>NZ_SMLC01000106.1 GCF_004349245.1 Actinomadura sp. 6K520
GTGTATAAGAGACAGGGGCGGGTGCCTCGGCGCGCATGGCCGGCGCGGGCGCCGGCTGCTGAGCGGGGGCGGCCTTGGCCCCGGCGGCGGCCTGCGCCTTGGCCGCGGCCTCGTCGGCGGTGCCGGATTCGAGCGCCTTGCCGGAGTGGCCGGGGACCTGGATCTGCGGGAACGGGCCGGTGTTCCGCAGCGGCATCAGCGTGATCTGGTTCAGCGTGACCGGCCCGGCGAGGGCGCGCGTCTGCGGCTCCGGCGCCTTGGGCGGTTCCTCCTGGGCCTGCTGCGACACGTAGCGGTGCAGCGTCCGCAGCAGGACGAACAGGCCGAGCATCGACACGATCGGCGGGACCGCGGCCGTCGCCTGGTAGGAGAACGACTGCTGGCCGACGTGGCCGACGTTGAAGATGAGGCTGGCCGTCCAGCCGGCGAGGGCGATGCTCAGCGGCAGGCAGAAGTCCAGCCAGCTCATCAGGGCCCGGCGGTGCAGCACGAAGGCGTCGATGGCCAGCAGGAAGAGGCCGAGTTCCCCGACGATGATGAACAGGTCGACCAGCAGCGGGAACGACTCGGCCTTCCAGCCCCGCAGGCCGTGTTCCAGCGCCCAGTGGTAGAGGCCGGCGTAGGACTGGGCGAAGCCGCCGGCGGTGGCGGTCACGACCGCCGTCGCCATGAAGGCGATGGCCCCCCACCGTGTGATGACCTGTGCCCGGTTGGCAACGCTCATGCGGAGTGCGCTCCAGATTTCCTTACCAACGGAAAGTTATCGATGGGAGGCTATCCATTCCTTTGCCGTTTCGTGGGCGAATCGCATCACGTCTCGGTCGCGTTTTCCGGTGCGGGCCACCTGGCCCGCCGCACCGCCCCGCGCCGCCGATCCGCGCCGCCGCGCGACGAATCGATGCCCGGATATCGGGAAGGGCGGGAGGAAGACGACAAAGGGGGAATGTGCCCATGTCACGCCCAGACAACCGCAAGCACCACATAAAGCCGCCAAGAACCCGTAAACAGCTGGAAAACGCTCGCTTTGCCGCCGGATGGAGGGGGGCGCGGTGATCCCCGCCGCGAGCCCCCGGACGGGCCCCGGGGCCGGCCCCGGGCCGAACACGGCCGACGACGTGCTGGGCGCGGCACTGCCGCTGGAGGTCGAGGAGGACCTCGACCCGCTGATGGACAGGATCGGGGACGCCCGCTGCGTGCTCATCGGCGAGGCGAGCCACGGCACGCACGAGTACTACGCGTGGCGGTCCGCGCTGACCAGGCGGCTGATCGCCGAGCGGGGGTTCTCGTTCGTCGCGGTCGAGGGGGACTGGCCGGACTGCCGCAGGGTCGGCCGCTGCGTGACGCTGGCGCCGGGGGCGCCCGAAGACCCGCGCGACGTCCTGGACGCCTACGAGCGGTGGCCGACGTGGATGTGGGCCAACGAGGAGACCGTCAGGTTCTGCCGCTGGCTGCGGGACCGCAACGCGGACCTGCCGCCGGGCGGGCGCGCGGGCTTCTACGGGCTGGACGTCTACAGCCTGTGGGAGTCGCTGCGGGCCGTCGTCGAGCATGTGGCGGAGCATCGGCCGGAGCACCTGGAGGCGGCGCTGGACGCCTACGGCTGCTTCGAGCCCCACGGTGACGACCCGCGGGAGTACGGCTGGAACACCGCCCTCGTCCCGGACGGGTGCAGGGAGGAGGTCCTCGCACTGCTGACCGAGTTGCGCCGGCCGGTGCCGGACGGCGACCCCCGCGACCCGGTCGAGGAATTCGACGCCCGGCAGAACGCCGAGGTCGCCGCGGGGGCCGAGCGGTACTACCGCGCCATGATCGACGGCGGGCCGGAGTCGTGGAACATCCGCGACGTCCACATGGCCGACACGCTCGGCCGCCTCATGGAGTTCCACGGGGGCGGCACGCCTCCGGACGGGACGGGCAAGGCCGTGGTGTGGGCGCACAACACGCACGTGGGCGACGCCCGCGCGACCGACATGGCCGACGCCGGGATGATCAGCCTCGGCCAGCTCGCCCGGGACCGGCACGGCCGGGACGAGGTCGTGGTGGTCGGGTTCGCCGGCGGGCCGGGCGAGGTGGTCGCGGCGCCGCGCTGGGGCGGGCCGATGGAGGTCATGCACGCCCCGCCGCCCGCGCCGGGGTCGCTGGAGGCGATGCTGGCGGAGTCGGAGCTGCACCGGGGGCTGTTCATCGTGCCGCCCGAGGCCGACAAGCCGCACTTCCTGACCGACACGCTCGGGCACCGGGCGATCGGCGTCGTCTACGACCCGGACCGCGACCGGCGCCAGTACGTCCCGACGAGGCTCGCCGAGCGGTACGACGCCCTGTGCTGGTTCCGGGCCACCTCCGAGCTGACTCCGCTGCACCTTGAGGCCGCGAGCCGTGGTGAGCTGGAGACGCTGCCGTCCGGGGTATGAGGGATCGGGCGGGAGCGTTCGGAACACGGCGTTAGGAGACACGGCATGTCACTGACCATGCGGCCGGGGCCGCTCGCCGGCTCGCCGGGAGACGAGGTCAACTTCAGCATCGAGGGGCCGCAGCACCAGCTCTTCATGCACGACTTCCCCCGGCGGGTCCGCGCCCGGTTCGGCGGGGAGACCGTCCTGGACACCGAGCGGGGGCGGCTCCTGCACGAGACGGGGCTGCTGCCCGTCCTGTACGTGCCGGAGGAGGACGTGCGGACCGACCTGCTGGAGAAGACCGGCCACAGCACGCACTGCCCGTTCAAGGGCGACGCCGCCTACTGGACGGTCCGCGCCGGTGACCGGGCGTCGGAGAACGCGGTGTGGGCGTATCCGGAGCCGAAGCCCGAGGCGGCGTGGCTGCGCGGGCTCATGGCGTTCTACTGGCGCCGCATGGACGCCTGGTACGACGAGGACGAGGAGGTCCGCGGGCATCTGCGCGACCCGTTCCACCGCGTCGACGCCCGCGACTCGTCCCGTCATGTCCGGGTGCTGCTGGACGGGGAGGTCGTCGCCGAGACCGAGCGGCCGAAGGTGCTGTCGGAGACCGGGCTCCCCAACCGCTTCTACATCCCGGCCTCCGACGTCCGCACCGACCTCCTCGCCAAGAGCGCCAAGCGGACGGTGTGCCCGTACAAGGGCGAGGCGACGTACTGGTCGCTGGACGGGGCGGAGGACGCCGCCTGGTCATACGAGGAGCCCCTGGAGAACGCCTTCAAGGTCGTCGGCCACCTGTGCTTCGACCATGAGGCCCTCACGATCGAGGCCGGGCCGCCGCGGGACGCTTGACCATGCCGGGCGGCTGAGAAACGGGTTCGCGCCGGGACGGCCCGTTGCCGGATGATTCCACCATGGTGGACACATCCTTGTACGCGGCGTTCGTCGTCGCGGCGCTCGCTCTCTGCCTCACGCCGGGGCCCGACATGATGTTCGTCGTCGCCATGGGCGGGCGCGGCGGCCCGGCCACGGGGGTCCTGGCCGCCGCGGGCGTGGGGACCGGCGCCCTCGCGCACGCCGTCGCCGCGATGCTCGGGCTCTCCGCCCTCTTCACCGCCCTGCCCACGCTGTACCACGTGCTGCGCTGGGCCGGTGCCGCCTACCTGCTGTATCTCGCGGTCAAGGCGTTCCGGGACCGCGGCGATCCCGTGGGGGAGACGGCCGCCGCCGGGACGGGGAAGCCGCACGACCACCGGCGGCGCGCGTACTGGCAGGGGGTCGTGACGAACCTGCTCAATCCGAAGGTGATCCTGTTCAACATCGCCTTCCTGCCGCAGTTCGTGAACCCGACCCTGGGCCACCCGATGATGCAGTTCCTCGTCCTCGGGATCACGCTCGTGCTGATCGGCCTCGCCGTCGACTCCGGGGTCGGGCTGCTGGCCGGGCGGCTCGCCGACCTGCTGCGCCGCAGCCGCCGGGTCGCGCGGTGCCTGAACATCTTCAGCGGGACGGTCTTCACCGGCCTCGCCGTCCGGCTGGTCGCCGTGCCCAAGTGATGGCTTCCGGTTTACCGGCCAGGTGACTCTGGGCATGTCAAAGGTTCAGCGAGGCCGTTGACTTCGGGTTCCGAGGAGAAGGCTGGTGGCACCGTACGCGGCTACCCCTGCGCGCCCGGAATTCTGGGCGGCGCTCGATGCCGCGCAGCAGGCCGCGCTGCGCGCCGCCGGGCGTCCGAGGCAGTATCCGGTGAAGAGCCCCCTGGTGTACCAGGGCGACGAGTCCGACCACGTGATCATCATCGAGCGGGGCTGGGCGAAGGTGACGTCGGCCACCGAGGACGGCCACGACGTGGTCCTGGCCGTGCGGGGGCCCGGTGACCTGCTGGCCGAGAGCGCGGTGCTCGGCGGCCGGCCCCGCACCGCGACGGTGACCGCGCTGTCGCCTGTCCGGGCGCTGGTGGTGCCCGCGGCGCGCTTCACCGGCTTCCTGGACGACCATCCGGATGTGTGGATGCTCGTCACGGGCACCTTCGTCAAGCGCCTCGACGACTCGGACCGGCGGCTGCGGGCCCACGTGACCAGCCGGGGCACCCGGCGGCTCGCGATGCTCCTCGCCGAGCTCGCCGAACGCTCCGTCCAGCACGTGCCGCCCGCGCCGGACGGCTCGATCGAGATCGGCCCGCCGCTGTCGCAGGAGGAGCTGGGCAGCTGGATGGACGCGTCCCGCGAGACGGTCGCGCGGGCCATGCACGGCCTGCGCCGCGAGGGCCTGATCCGCACCGGCTGGCGCAGGATCACCGTGGTGAACCTGCCGGGCCTGCGCGAGTACGCCAAGGAGAACGACTAGCTCCCGCGCGGCCGCGCCGTGCCGTGCCCGCGTCCCGAACTTGTCAACGGCAAGATAGGGTGGGGTCATGAGCGGCGGCAGCTACCACCACGGCAACCTGCGGCGGGCCGTCATCGAGGCGGCCGTCGAGGCGATCTCCGAGTCGGGCCCGGCCACCTGGAGCCTGCGCGAGCTGGCGCGCCGCGCCGGCGTCTCGCACGCCGCGCCCGCGCACCACTTCGGCGACCGGGCGGGGGTGCTGACGGCCGTCGCCGCCGAGGGCTACGCCCTGTTCGCCGACGCCCTGGAGGCCGCGGGGGGCGAACTCGACGAGGTGGGCCTCGCCTACGTCCGCTTCGCCGTCGACCACCGGCCCTACTTCGAGGTGATCTTCCGGCCCGAACTGTACCGGCCGGACGACCCGGACGTCCGCGCCGCCCGGGAGCGCGCGAGCCGGGTCCTGACCGAGGGCGTCCGCGGCGTCGCGGCGGGCCGTCCGGAGGCGGGCGACCGGACGGCCTCGATCGCCGCCTGGTCGATCGTGCACGGCTTCGCCCACCTCTGGCTGAGCGGAGCCCTGCCCGCCGACCTCGGCGACGATCCCGTGGCCGCCGCGCGCCCGGTCATCCACCGCCTTTTCGGACGCTGACCGACCGGTCGCCGCCGTCCAGCGCCTCGCCGTGCTCCTTGTCCGCGTGCTCCCCGTTCGCGTGCTCCCCGTCCGGATGGCGTTCGGGGACGACCGCGAGGTCCGTCCGGAACCGGCGGTTGAGCGCGGCGCGCACCCGGGTCGTGACGCGGCGGGCGCGCGGGCTCTCGACGCCGTCGATCGGCCGCGGGACCTCCAGGACGGCGGCGGGCGCCGGGCGCGGGTCGGTGATCGGGGCGACCGCCTCGTCCGGGAGGGGCCGCTCGACCTCGCCGTACCCGCCGTCCGGGGACCGGCGGATGATGCCGGTCTCCAGGCCGTGCTGCACGAGGCCGAGGTCGCGGCGCTGCAGGCCGAGGCAGATGCGGTAGGCGACGGCGTAGCCGACCACCGGGCCGAGGATGATCAGGACGCGGAAGAACCAGGTCGTCGCGAACAGCGAGATGTGGAACCGCTCGGCGATGACGTCGTTGGCTCCCGCGAGCCAGAGCGTCCCGAAGAAGACCACGCCGGCGACGCCGATGGCGGTGCGCGAGGGGACGTCCCGGGGACGGTCGAGCAGGTGGTGGATCTGGTGGTCGCCGGTGACCCAGCGTTCGACGAACGGGTAGACGGCGAGGCCCGTGAACAGGAGGCCGGGCACGACCAGCGCCGGGACGAGCACGCTCAGCGGGACCGTGTGCCCCCACGCGGTGATCTCCCACGCGGGCATGATGCGCAGCGCGCCCTCCAGCCAGCCCATGTACCAGTCGGGCTGGGATCCGGAGCTGATCGCGCCGGGGTCGTACGGGCCGTACAGCCAGACCGGGTTGATCTGGAAGAGCGCCGCCATCAGCACGGTGACGCCGATCACCCACAGGAACATCGACGTGGTCTTGGCGATGAACACCGGGAAGAACGGATAGCCCCGGACGGTCCGGTTGGAGCTGCCCTTGCCGGGGAACTGGGTGTGGGTCTGCCGCCACGTCAGCACGATCGCGTGCAGCGGGATCAGCGCCGCGAGAAGCCCCGGGATGAGCAGGATGTGGATCACGTACAGCCGCGGGATGATCGCGGTGCCGGGATACTCCCCGCCGAACAGGAACATCACCGCGTAGGAGCCGACCAGGGGCAGCGACGCGAGCACGCCCTCCAGGATCCGCAGCCCGGTGCCCGACAGCAGGTCGTCGGGGAGGGAGTAGCCGAACAGGCCGTTCAGCATGACGAGCATGAACATGAGGATCCCGATGAGCCAGTTCAGCTCCCGGGGCTTGCGGTACGCGCCGGTGAAGAAGTTGCGCAGCATGTGGACGAGGATCGACGCCATGAAGATGAGCGTCGACCAGTGGTGGATCTGCCGGACGAGCAGCCCGCCCCGTACGTCGAAGCTGATGTCGAGCGTGGAGGCGTACGCCTCGCTCATCGCCACGCCCTGCAGCTGGGTGTAGGAGCCGTCGTAGATCACCTCCTGCATGCTCGGCTTGAAGAAGAAGGTGAGGAACACGCCGGTCAGCAGGACGACCACGAAGGAGTACATCGCGATCTCGCCGACCAGGAAGCTCCACTGGTCCGGGAACGCCTTGCGCAGGGACTTGCGGGCGAACCCGGTCGTCCCGAACCGCTCGTCGAGGGCCCGCGCCGTCCCCTCGACGGCCTTCGGCGGCCTGGGCCCGCCCGGCCCGCCGCCGGCCGTCCGAATCCCCGCCATCGTCAACGTCCTTCCGTCGCACAGCGTCGTCCACGGCGCTTGTCGCGCTCTGTGCATACGACTGATCCGGTGCGGCGAATGTGACATCTCGGTATGTGGTGCCGCTCACACCATTTGCCGGGAACGGGGCGCCGGGACGGGACGCCCGGCCTCAGCAGGCGGGCACGGCCGCCCGGAAGCGGCGCCGGTAGCGGGGCCGCCAGCTCGTCCGGTAGAAGAGCCGGATCGGCGGCGGCAGCAGGTGCAGGACGGCGCGGCGCGTCGGCTCCGGGGCGCCGTCCAGCAGCCAGGGCAGGAAGACCCCGAGCCCCCGCATGCCGATCTCGCGGCGGAACTCGACGTCGAACGTGCCCCATTCGAACGCGGTGAGGGTGCCGGGGATCAGCGGGAGGACCTCCGACTCCTTGTAGTCGAGCAGCGCGTGCACGGACGCTTGCAGCTCCGGCGCGTAGCGGGCGAACATGAGGCGGTCGCGGTGCTCCAGTGCCGCGTCCACCGCGTCGATCAGCGGGACGACCTGCACGGCCCGCAGCGCCATCGTGTCGAGGACGGCTCCGAGCCGCCCCGGCGCGTCGGCGTCCTTGGCGTACATCACCGTCCAGAGGGCGTTCTTCTCCGCGCGGTCCTGCACGCGCCAGTGGAAGGTGAACAAAGACCAGGTGCTCGCCGTGGCCGCGTCCATCGGCACGCCGTCCGCGTCGGCCGCGGCGGCCAGCCGCGCGGTGTCGCGGCGGAACGCGTCGTACGCGGCGTGCAGCATCGTCAGGTCGAACCGTCTTGGTTCGCAGCCCATGGCGCCTCCCAAGCTCTCCTCCGGTGCCGCCCGCACGGGGCACCCGAAGAAAAGATGGTCCGAGCGTCCCCGATTGTGACGTGATCCGGGACACACCCCTGTGATGTGCCCCACGCCGCGGGGAGTATTCGCCGGGCCCGCCGGGGGATGGCGTGCCGCCTGCCGGTACCTTGTCGGGGACGCAACGCCCATCGGGGAACACGCGGAACACCAGGTAAGGAGCCGTGGATGGCTGTTGAGGCGGCGGGCATCGACATCGCGTCCCTCGTCCTGCGGGTCTCGGTCGGCGGCACCCTGATCGCGCACGGCTGGAACCACGCGTTCGGCGGCGGGAGGATCGCGGGCACGGCGGGCTGGTTCGAGTCGATGGGGCTGCGGCCGGGCCGGCTGCACGCGCTGATGGCGACCGGCACCGAGCTCGGCGCGGGCGTCCTGCTGCTGCTCGGCCTGCTCACCCCGCTGGCCGCCGCGGGCGCGGTCGGCGCGATGGCCGTCGCGCTCATCACCGCCCACCTGCGCAACGGCTTCTTCATCTTCCGGCCCGGCCAGGGCTACGAGTACGTTCTCATGATCATCATGGTTGCGTGCGCGCTGGGGGCGCTGGGCGGCGGCGCCGCGTCCCTCGACCGGGCGCTGGGCATCTCCGGCGACCTGTCCGGCTGGGCGGGCCTCGCCATCACCGCCCTCGCCGGCGGCCTCGGCGCGGCCCTCCTGCTGGCCGCCTTCTGGCGGCCCGCCCGCCGGCCCGCCGGGGAGACCGGCGAGTAGCGGGGAGACCGCAGAGCGGCAGGCGAGGGCCGGCCTCCGCGCGGCGCGCGGAGGCCGGACCCGCGGCACCGGCGGGGGACGGTGCCTGCTCCGGGCGGGGCTACGTGCCGGACCTGGCGTCCGCGTGGACGGCGACGGCGCCGCCCGCGGGGATCGTCACGGTCGCGGTGCCGCCGGACACGGTGACGGCCGTCCCCGCGCACCCGCCGGACCCGGTGCCGCCGGTGATGACGTCGCAGTAGACGCCGTCCGCGAGCCCGGTCCGGTAGGTCGCGGTGGAGGGACCGGGCGAGTCGTTGAGGCCGATCCAGCCGCGCGACCCACGGCTGAAGCCGATGACGTCGTCCGCCGTCGCCGTGAAGTTCGACACCGCCGGCGCGGACGCGGTCGCGTTGCGCCAGCCGACCATGCCCTTCATCCCGGTGGAGCGGGTGCTGCACTGCCACCCGGCCGAGCAGTCGGTGCCGGTGACGAAGCCGCGCGAGTCGGCGGGCGGCGACTGCCCCTTGGACGACCAGGTGAACCCGTCGTAGACGGCCGGCTTGCCGTACGGGTAGGCGAGCATGAAGTAGTTCGCGAGGGTGTAGTCGCTGCCGTTCTTGTAGCTGAGCGTGGAACCGTCCCGCTCGGTGTCGTGGTTGGTGACCATGGCATAGGTCTGGGAGCCGTCGGCGTCCAGCGACCAGGACGGGATGCCCGACAGGTTCGCCAGCGTGCCGTTCTGGAACTGCGCCTTCAGGCCCATCGCGTAGGCGAAGCCGAGGACGTCGCCGTTCCGGGTGAACGCGGCCGCCTTCAGCTCCGGGTTGGACGCGCCCGGGAAGACCTCCTGGGCGATGTAGGGCCGCCTGCCCTCGGCGGTCGTGTCGTCGAGCGCGTTCATGATCGCGGCGAAGTCGTCCTGGTCGATGTGCTTGGCGGCGTCGACCCGGAACCCGTCCACGCCGAGCCCGATCAGGTCGTTGAGGTACCCCGCGATCTTCCCGCGGACGTAGGAGGACTGCGTCTTGAGGTCCGACAGCGAGACCAGTTCGCAGTTCTGGACCTCCGACTTGTCGTTCCAGTCGTCGATGCCCGCGTCGTCGTCGTTGCAGTACCCGTCGTTGGCGTGGTGGAAGTCGTCGTACCCGTACGGGACGGCCGGGTAGGAGAACCCCTTCGGGTCGAACGTGGACCCGCCGTAGGTGGTGTTCACCGTGTTGTTGTGGCCGGCCATGTGGTTGATGACGGCGTCGACGTAGACGCGGACGCCGGCGTTGTGGCAGGCGGTGACCATGGCGGCGAACTGGGCGCGCGTGCCGAGCCTGCTGGTCAGGTCGTAGGAGACCGGCTGGTACACCTCCCACCACGGGTGGGCGCCTTCGCCGGTGCTCGCGAGGCTGACCGACTCGGCGGGCGGCGCGACCTGCACGGCCGCGTACCCGGCGGGCCCGAGATGGTCGGTGCAGGCCGCCGCGACCGACGGCCAGTTCCATTCCCAGAGGTTGGCGGTGACGTCACCGGCGTTCAGCGACGCCCCGGCGGATGGCGTGGCAGAGGGTGCGGCGCTGGCGGTTCCGTCCGGAAGCAGGGCCGCGGCGGGCGCGAGGCCGCCGAGGACGAGGGCGCCCGCGGCGAGCAGGGGCAGGCGGCGGGGGATCCTTGCACGTTGCATTGTGGGCGAACTCCTGTCACGGGGCGCCCGGTGCCGGCGGCCGGGGGCCACCGGCACCGCGGGCGCCCGAGGGGGTGGGGGACGGCCGTCCGCGATGCACCGTGAGAATGCTCCATTCTTGCAACACCGTCAAGAGGTTGCGCAAGATTTCAATCGACTTGCAGAAAGCCGACGAACGTCAGCCGCTCCCGTCACCCGCGCCGTCCGCTGCCCCGTCCGCGGCGGCGAGGCGTTCCCGCTGGGGAACCACCGTGTACTTGGGGTCCTTCGCCGACTGCACACCGGCGTGAAAGATGCCGAAACGCGTGCAGGCCGAGCCCGCCAGGAGCGCCGCCCCGCCGAGCGCCGCCGCCGCGCGGCTGCGTCCGCCGAGCAGGACGCCCCCGGCGGTGCCCGCGGCCGTCAGGATCTCGCCCGCGCGCATGAACCTGCCGGCCTTGCCCGTCCTGTACGGCTCGGCGACCAGCCCGGCTCGATGCTCGATCAGCTTCGCCGCCGCCAGCTCCAGCGCCGTCCCGAACACCGCGGCGGTGCGCATCGGGCCGGCCTCGCGGGTGGGGGAGACGACCAGTCCCATCCCGGCCGCGGCGGACGTGGCCGAGCCGGCGAACACCATCGGCAGCTCCCGGTGCACGTCGTGCCAGGAGGGCACCGCCGTGTCGGCGGCGAGCGCCGCGGTGTAGGTGGCGACCAGCGGGCCCAGGGCGGCGGCCCCGGCCGTCGCCGCCCCGCCGAGGCGCGGGAAGATCCCGGTCACGTCCAGGACGGCCGCCGCGCCCGCGGCCGGGCCGTAGGCGGCCAGCAGCCAGGAGCCCATGCTCATCGGCGAGGTGGGCTTCATGACCCGGAGCATGTTGGCGAACCGCGCGGGCCGCCCGAGGTCGTGGATCAGCAGGGCCGTCGACCCGCCGATGGCCGCCAGCGAGGAGATCTTCAGCGCCCGCGCGGCGGCGGGCCGCGCGGTGAGCTGCGCGCCCGCGGCCAGCACCGACCCGGCCCCCGCCAGGCCGCCGAGGAAGAAGTACCCCGCGATGTCGAAGGTCTTCCAGCTGGGCGGGTTGAGGATGGGCAGGCCGTAGTAGGAGGTGAACTCCGCATCCGGCACCATCGCCCGCTCGCCCCGGCGCCTGCCGCGCCGCCCGTTCCGGCGGGGCAGGCCCTTCCCGATCTCGGCCTCGCGCCCGGGCCGCCGCCCGTGCACGCCCTCCTTGCTCACGCCGGTCCCGCGCTCGCTCATCTCGGCCCTGCCCGCCCCGGGCGCGTCGCCGCCGGCCCCGCTCATCGCCCGCCACCGCCGCGGCCGTGCACGGTGAAGACCGCCGCGAGCCCGCCGAGCAGCGCCGCCGCCGCGATTCCCGTGTGCTTCCAGATGGACGCCAGGTCGCGGGTGGTGACGACCGGGTCGGGCGGCAGCCCGTACACCTCCGGCTCGTCCAGCAGGAGGAAGAACGCGCCGTCGCCGCCGACGCCGTCGTGGGGATCCTCGCCGTACAGGCGCGCGTCCGCGACCCCGAGGTCGTGGAGCTGCTCGACGCGCAGGGCGGCGCGCTCGCGCAGCTCGTCCAGCGGCCCGTACTGGATGGAGTCGGTCGGGCACGCCTTCGCGCACGCCGGTTCGAGCCCCGCGCCGAGGCGGTCGTAGCACATCGTGCACTTCCAGGCCCGGCCGTCGCCCTTGCGCTGGTCGATGACCCCGTACGGGCAGGCGGGGATGCAGTAGCCGCAGCCGTTGCAGATGTCCTCCTGGACGACGACGGTGCCGAACTCGGTGCGGAACAGCGAGCCGGTAGGGCAGACGTCCAGGCACGCGGCGTGCGTGCAGTGCTTGCACACGTCGGAGGCCATGAGCCATCGCATGTCCGCGGGCCCGCCGCCGGGGGCGTCGGCGTGCTCGACGCCCGCCTGGGCGTGGCCCATGGGCTTGTTCTGCTCGATGAACGCCACATGCCGCCAGGTGTCTGCGCCGAGGCCCTGGGTGTTGTCGTAGGACATGCCGGTGAACTCGAGGCCGTCCTCGGGGATGGCGTTCCACTCCTTGCAGGCCACCTCGCACGCCTTGCAGCCGATGCAGACGGACGTGTCCGTGAAGAAGCCCATCCTGGGAGGCGGGTCGGTATAGCCCGAGTTCTCGGTCACGTCGGGCTCGGGTCCCGCCAGCAGGTTCCGGCCCACCAGGCTGCTCATCCCACGACCTCCTGTCCCCGGTGCCGCTGGGCCCCTTCCCGGCGAGCCGGGCCCTAACCGGGCGACGGGTCCGTTGACGGCGAATTCGGCGGCTGGATAGCTTCTCGGGATGACTGTCGAACGGGTCGGTTACGCGGGTCCACTGGACAGGACGCTCGGGTTGCTGGTGATCGAGGCGTCCGAGCGGGAGGTCGTGGCCGAGCTGGAGGTCACCGACAAGCTGATGCAGGCGTACGGCATCGTCCACGGCGGCGTGTACTGCGCGATCACCGAGACGGTGTGCAGCATGGGCGCGGCGTTCACGGTCGGGCTGGAGAGCCAGGTCGTCGGCGTCAGCAACCACACCCGCTTCATCCGGGCCGTGCGCGAGGGCGTGCTGACCGCCCGCGCCCACCCGGTCGACCGGGTGGACGACCACCTGACGTGGCGGTCGACGATCACCGACGAGCGGGACCGCGTGGTCGCCGAGGGCACGGTGAACCTGCTGAGGCTGACCCCGCCCGCCGGCGGCTAGGCCCGCCCGGCTGTGGAAGTCGAGGGCGCGGCACCTCAGCGGGCCAGGTGGCGTGAGATGACGAGGCGCTGGATCTGGTTGGTGCCCTCGAAGATCTGCATCACCTTCGCCTCCCGCATGAACCGCTCCACCGGGAAGTCGCGGGTGTACCCGGCGCCGCCGAGGACCTGGACGGCGTCGGTGGTCACCTTCATCGCGTTGTCGGTGGCGACGAGCTTGGCGATCGACGCCTCGCGGCCGTAGGGGCGTCCCGCGTCCTTCAGCCGCGCCGCCGACAGGTACACCGCCCGGGCCGACTCGACCGCGGCGGCCATGTCGGCCAGCACGAACGCCAGCCCCTGGTGCTCGATGATCGCCTTGCCGAACGCCTCGCGCTCCTTGGCGTAGCCGACGGCGACGTCGAGCGCGCCCTGGGCGAGGCCGGTGGCGACGGCGGCGATGCCGAGGCGCCCCGCGTCGAGGCCGGCGAGCGCGATCGACAGGCCCTGGCCCTCGCTCCCGATCAGGTTCCCGGCCGGGACGCGGGCGTCCACGAGCCGGACGGTCGCGGTCGTCGACCCCATCAGGCCCATCTTGTCCTCGGGCTCGTCGAACTCCAGCCCGGGCGTGCCGGCGGGGACGTGGAAGCACGAGACGCCGCGGGGGCCGTCGTCGGACGTGCGGGCCATCACGGTGTAGAAGTCGGCCTTGCCGCCGTGGGTCGTCCACGCCTTGGCGCCGTTCAGGACGTAGGAGTCGCCCTCGCGGACGGCCCTGGCCCGCATCGCCGCCGGGTCCGACCCCGCGTGCGCCTCCGACAGGCAGTACGCGCCGAGCCGCTCGCCCGACAGCAGGTCGGGGAGCCACCTGGCGCGCTGCTCGTCCGTCCCGTACGCGAACAGCGGGAAGCACGACAGCGCGTGCACGCTGACCCCGACGCCCACGCTCGCCCACGCCGCGCCGATCTCCTCCAGGACCTGGAGGTAGATCTCGTACGGCTGGGCGCCGCCGCCGAACTCCTCCGGGTACGGCAGCGTCAGCAGGCCCGCCCGTCCGAGCGTCGTGAACACCTCGCGGGGGAACGTCCCGCTCCGCTCGGCGTCCGCGACGCGCGGCGCCAGCTCCTTCGCCGCGATCTCGCGGGTGAGCGCGACGAGGTCCTCGGACTCGGGGGTCGGCAGGTGCCGGGTGGCGGGCATGGGCGGACTCCTTTCGGCAGGCTCACAGTACCAAGACCGGTACCAGCGAACCGATTTTGGTACTGTCCCGGTCATGACCTCGCTGGACGGAGCGCACGCCACCCGGGCCACCCGGGCGCTGCGGCGGCGCGACCTCCTTGTCGGCAGGCTCATCGACGTCTTCCTCGAACGCGGCTTCGCCGAGCTGAGCGTCGCGGAGCTGGCCGCCGTCCTGCGCTGCTCGAAGAGCACCCTGTACTCGGTCGCGGCGAGCCGGGAGCAGATCATCGTGGCGGTCGTCCGCGCGTTCTTCCGCCGCGCGACCGAGCGCGTGGAGGCCGCGCTCGACGCTGGCGCCGACCCCCGGGAGCGCGTCGGCGCCTACCTGCGCGCGATCTCCGCCGAACTGGCGCCCGCGTCACCCGCGTTCTTCGCCGACCTCGACGCCTTCCCGCCCGCCCGCGAGATCTACAAGAGGAACACGCGCTTCGCGGTCCAGCGCGTCCAGGGCCTCGTCCGCGAGGCGCTGCCCGGCACCGGCGCGCCCGGCACCGATGCGGCCGGCACCGACGCGGCCTTCGTCGGCGCCGTCGCGGGCCAGGTGATGGAGTCCATCCACCGCGGCGAGATCAAGGCCCAGACGGGCCTGGACGACTCGGCCGCCTACGCCGCCCTCGCCTCGCTCATCGTCGCCCGGATGACCCCCGGCTAGACGGGCGACGACGACTGGACGGCGTGCTCCACCAGCGCGACGAGGACGTCCCGCGCCGTTTCGCGGCGCCGCACGTCGCACAGCATCACCGGGACGTGCGGGTCGACGTCGAGGGCGTCGCGGATCTCCGCCACGGTGTAGCGGCGGGCGCCGTCGAAGACGTTGGCGGCGACGACGAACGGGATCTCCCGCTGCTCGAAGAAGTCGATGGAGGCGAAGCTCGTGCTGAGCCGCCGCGTGTCGACCAGGACGATCGCGCCGACCGCGCCGTAGGCGATCTGGTCCCACATGAACCAGAACCGCTCCTGGCCGGGCGTCCCGAACAGGTACAGCCGGACGCCGCCGGAGAACGTCAGCCGCCCGAAGTCCATGGCGACGGTCGTGGTGGTCTTGCGCTCCACGCCGTGCAGGTCGTCCACGCCGGCCGATGCGTCGGTGAGGACCTCCTCGGTGCGCAGCGGGCGGATCTCGCTGACCGAGCCGACAAGGGTGGTCTTGCCGACGCCGAAGCCCCCGGCCACCAGGATCTTCAGCGTGTGCTGCGGCACGTCGTCGTCGAGGGCGTGCGGCACCGGGGAGGGACTAGAGGCGGCGGAGTTCATCGAGCACTCTCATCAGTATGCGGGGATCGGGACGGTCGGACCGCTCGCCGTGCTCGGCCTGCGGCATCTCCTCGACGAGGCCGTACTGGTGCAGGTCCTCCAGCAGGATCTGCACGACCCGGAACGGCAGGTCGGTCTCCGAGGCGAGGTCGGCGGGGGTGGAGGGGCGCCGGCACAGCTCCAGCAGCCGCCGCTGCTCGCGCGACAGCCAGACCCGGTCGCCCGGTGTCCGGCCCGTCGCGACGAGGATGGTCACGAGGTCGACGACGAGCCCGCGGGGGCGGGTCCGCCCGCGGGTCACCGCGTACGGCCGGACGATCGGGCCCGCGTCGCGCCCGATCCACCGCTCTCTCGGATTCACCACGGTCGCTCAGTCCGAGGCGCCCGGGGCCGGCGCGTCCTCGGCCCCGGCGGGCGTGCGCGGCGCGGCGGACAGGTGCCGCCGCACCCGCTTGATCAGCATGGTCGTCTCGTAGGCGACCAGGCCGGCGTTGCCGCCCGCGTCGCTGAGCACGGCCAGGCAGCTGCCGTTGCCGGCCGGCATGACGAAGAACAGCATGCCGTCCAGCTCCACGACGGTCTGCCGCACCTGCTTGGCCTGGAAGTGCTCGCGGGCCCCGTTGGCCAGGCTGTGGAACCCCGACGACAGCGCGGCGAGGAACTCGGCGTCCTTGCGGGTGACGCCGCCCGACGCGCCCATGACCAGCCCGTCCCGGGACAGCAGCACGGCCTGGTGGACCTCCCCGACCCGCTCCACAAGATCGTCGAGCAGCCAGTCCAGCTCCCCGGTGGCATGGCTCTGCTGCGTCATGATTCCCCCCATTCGTCGCGCGGATCGTCATTGCCTGCTGTGTCCTCGGCGTCCCTTCCGCGCAGCCACCCCGACTGTAGCGAGGACATCAGGTCGCGGCTGAGTTCCGGACTCGGCTCGTCGAAGTCGTCGTCCGGGTCCGCGTCGCTCCCGGGCGGCGACGGCGCGGTCACCCGGGACCTGCGCAGCTGCGGCGCCAGGGCGCGCTGCCGGACCCGCCGCGGGAGGCGGCCGGTGACCTCGCTGTCCTCGGCGTCCCCGGTCTCGCCGTCGTGCCGGTCGTCCCTCCGGCGCTCGCCGTTCTGCCCGCCCGCCGGAGCGTCCAGCGGGCCGTCCGGCGGAGCGGGCGGCGGATGCGCCGGCGGCGGATAGGCGGGCGGGGCCGCCGGCGGCGCCGGGCGGCCGAGGCGGAGCGCGCCGCCCGCCGCCGTCGCGCCGGCGGCCTGCGGCAGGAGCTCCCCGGTGCCGTCCGTGAGCCGCCATTCCTCGTCCACGACCACCAGCGTGTGCGGGATCAGCACGACCGCGGTCGTGCCCCCGTACACCGACGGCTGCAGCGACACCCTGATGCGGTGCCGCGCCGCCAGCCGCGCGACGACGAACAGGCCGAGCCGCTCGGTGTCGGCCAGGTCGAACTCGACCGAGCTGGCGAGCCGCCGGTTCAGCTCCTCGCGCTCCTCGGCGGCCAGGCCGATGCCGCGGTCGACCACCTCGACCGCGAGCCCGTTGGCGACGCTCTCGACCTTGACCGTGACCTCGGTGGTCGGCGGGGAGAACGAGGCGGCGTTCTCGATCAGCTCGGCGAGCAGGTGGATGACGTCGGCGACGACGCCGCCGGAGACGGCGGCCGAGGAGGCACCGGTCACCTCGACGCGGGTGTAGTCCTCCACCTCGGCGATCGCGGCGCGGACGACGTCCTCGGCGGCGACGGGATGGTCCCAGGCCCGCACGGTCGGCGACCCCGCCAGGATGACCAGGCCCTCGGCGTGCCGCCGCATGCGGGTGGTCAGGTGGTCGAGGCGGAACAGGTCGTCGAGCTCCTCGGGGCTGGCCGCGCTGCGCTCCATCTGGTCCAGCAGCCGCAGCTGCCGGTGCAGCAGCGACTGGCTCCGCCACGACAGGTTGATGAAGACGCGGTTGATGCTCGCGCGCAGGTCGGCCTCGCCGATCGCGGTGCTGATGGCCGTCCGCTGGACGGTGTCGAACGCCTCGCTGACCTGGGCGACCTCGCGGGACTTTCCGGACGCCGGGCGCGGCGTCTCGGCCTCCAGGTCCACCTGCTGGCCGCGCCGCAGGCGCGCGACGACGCTAGGCAGCCGCTCGTTCGCCAGCTCCTGTGCGGACCGCTGCAGCCTCCTGAGCTCCTGGGCGTGGCTGCGAGCGAACAGCAACGACAGCACGATGGACAGGAGCACGGCCGCCAGTCCGACGCCGCCCGCCAGGTACACCCGCAACATGATCCGGTCGCTGGCGGGAGCGATCTCCTCGTGCTGGATCACTTCGCCGGCCTGGAAGGTCGTGCCGAGCCAGAGCTTGTCCGTGGCCTCGGTGGCGGCACGCCACTGCTGCGGGTCGGGGGCCCTGCCCTGCTGCACGACACCGTCCTCCAGGCCGGCGTACTCGGCGAACGCGGGGGAGTCCACCAGCGGCCCCATGGTCCGGGCCACCTTGCCGCTGAGGCCGATTCGGCCGAGGTCGAGCAGCTCCGCGCGGGCGCCCGCCCACTGGGCGAACGCGGCGCGGGTGCCGGCGTTCAGCCGGTCGCCGCGCACGCTTGTCAGCAGCAGGCTCTCGCGCAGCATGTAGTCGCGCGCCCAGTACATGTACAGGACGCCGCTCGTCTGCTGGTAGGCCGTGAGGTCGTCGATGGTCACCAGCGTGCTGAGCAGCCGCACCGTGGTGTCGAAGAGTTCGCTGTAGGCGGTGATGGCCTCCAGCGCCGAGATGTTCCGCGAGGTGATCTGCGACCGGATGCTCGACAGCTGGTCGAACTGGTTGCCGACGTTGCGGGTGTCCTGTATCCGCTCCCGGGCCCTCCCGGCCGTGGCGTCCTCGGAGAGCGCCGACTCTCGGAAGGCGGCCGCCGCGCGGTCGGTCTTCTCGATCTGCTCCTGGAACTTCTGCGTGTTCGCGGGGGACGGGGTGACCAGGGCGGCGATCGCGGCGGCGCGTTCCTGCTGTACCGCCTGGAGCGCCAGGTTGATCGGCTGGCCGACCCGGTCATGGTTCCCTGCGTACTGGTTGCGCTCCAACGCGTCGTTCAACGCCGGTACGGCCGAGTACGCCCACAGGGCGATGAGCGACAGCAGCGGGATCGTCAGGAGGACCGCGATGCGCTGCCCGATCGGGCGGGTGCGCGGTCGCCTGTGAGATTCGTGCGTCTGCCCGGTTCCTGCCACCTAGTCGCTCCCCGTCGGTCCCCACCACGGCCAAAGTCTGGGAAGCATACTTAGTCCCTTACTCCGGGGCCAGGGGTACCTACCCCTTTCCGGCCAGGCGTTTTCGCCGCCGCCCGCGGCCAGCTCGGGACCCCCTCGCTGCGTGGCGCGGACCGGAGGCGGCCATTTCGCCGAAGTGCCGCGCCGTCGATGATCTGCCGGGCCGCCATTCGGCGCGGTTCGGGTGATCAAGCAGGTCAACAAGTCATTCGGACGGGCGGCGGTGCCGTGGGAACAACTTATCGATCTTGGTAAAGGGCGGAAGTGGCGCGGTCAATGGGGCCGCGCCGCGCATCCGTGCGTCTTGTGGCTAGAAAAGGCTTATGTCAGGATTCGGATGCTCGTCCCCCAAGATCGGAGACAAGGTCATGCGCAAAGCCGCGCTGGCAGCACTCCTGGGCCTTTCCCTCGCCACCACGACCGTGGCGGCGGTACCGGCACAGGCGAAGCCGACGCCATCCCAGTTGGCCAAGCTCGTCAAGGTGAAGAACGTCCGCCATCACCAGCAGAACCTGCAGAAGATCGCGGACGCCAACGGCGGCAACCGGGCCGCCGGGCTGCCGGGCAGCGAGATCACCGTCAAGTACATCGCGAATCAGCTGGAAAGGGCCGGATACAAGCCGAAGGTCCAGGAGTTCACGTTCGACTTCTGGCAGGAGCTGTCGGAACCGGTCTTCGAGCAGACCGCCCCCGAGCAGAACACCTTCGAGCCGGGCGACGACTTCGCGACGATGCAGTACTCCGGCGCCGGCGACGTCACCGCCGCCGCCACCCCGGTCGACTCCGGGGCCACCGGGATCGGCAGCGGATGCGAGGCCGACGACTTCGCGGGCTTCCCCGCGGGGAACATCGCGCTGATCCAGCGCGGCGGCTGCACCTTCGCCCTCAAGACCGACCACGCCATCGCGGCCGGCGCCGCCGCCGTCGCGATCTACCAGCTCCCCGACCAGCCCGGCCCGGTCGCGGGCACGCTGGCGGCGCCGTACGGCATCCCGGTCATCGGCCCGACCAACGCCGTCGGGACCGCCCTCGTCCGGCAGGCGCAGGAGGGCGGTGTGACGCTGCGCATCAAGACCGACACCTTCACCGAGGAGCGGCAGGCTTCCAACGTCGTCGCCGACACCCGCCGCGGCAAGGACGACAACGTGGTCGTGCTCGGCGCGCACCTCGACAGCGTCACCGAGGGGCCCGGCATCAACGACAACGGCTCGGGCACCGCGGCGCTGCTGGAGATGGCCAAGCAGATCCACAAGCTCGGGCCCAAGGTCCGCAACACCGTGCGGTTCGCGTTCTGGGGCGCCGAGGAAGAGGGCCTGATCGGCTCGCAGTACTACGTCGACAGCCTCTCCGAGGAGGAGCGGGGCGACATCGCGCTCAACCTCAACTTCGACATGATCGGCTCGCCGAACTTCGTGCGGTTCGTCTACGACGGCGACAACAGCGAGGGCCAGAACCCGGTCGAGTCGCCCGCGGGCTCCGGCGCGATCGAGAAGGCGTTCACCGACCACTTCGCCTCGCGCGGGCTCGCCAGCGACCCGACGCCGTTCAACGGGCGGTCGGACTACAACGCGTTCATCAACGTCGGCATCCCGGCCGGCGGCCTGTTCACCGGCGCCGAGGGCATCAAGACGCCCGAGCAGGCGCAGGTGTACGGCGGGACGGCGGGGGTCGCCTACGACCCGTGCTACCACGCGGAATGCGACCGCTTCGACAACGTGAACCTCAAGGGCCTCGACCAGATGGTCGACGCGGCGGCGGCGGTCACCCAGAAGTTCGCGTACAGCACGCTGACCGTGAACGGCAACGAGCTCGCCAGGAAGCGGGCCCGGGTCGGGAAGCAGACGCTGCCCGACGTGATCGGCCACCACGTGACCAGGTGACCGGCTGAGCGGAACATCCGAGGGACGCGCCCCGCCGCGGGGCGCGTCCCTCGCCCTTTCCCGCCGGGGCCGGTGGTGCGGGGCCGGTGGTGCGGGCTCAGCGCGGCGGTAGCGTCTCCGCGATCGTGCGCAGCGCGGGACGCGGGTCCCCGTCCTGCTCGGTCAGCACCTGGACGGCCACGTGGTCGGCGCCCGCGTCCAGGTGGGCGGACAGCCGCGCGGCGACCGCCGCCGCGTCGCCGTGCGCGACCAGCGCGTCCAGGATCGCGTCGCTGCCGTCCCCGGCGACGTCCGCGTCGGTGAAGCCGAGCCGCTTCCAGTTGGCGACGTAGTTCCGGAGCCGGAAGTAGAAGCCGATCTTCTCCCTGGCCAGCGCGCGGGCCCGCTCGGGTGCGGCGCCGAGCACGACCTTCTGCTCCGGGGCGAGGAGTGGGCCGTCGCCCATCGTCTCCCGCGCCTGCCGCGTGTGCTCGGGCGTCGTCAGGTACGGATGGGCGCCCGCCGCGCGCTCCGCCGACAGCCGCAGCACCTTCGGCCCCAGCGCGGCGAGCACCCGCCCCTCCACCGGGACCTTCGCCGCGTCGAGCCGGTCGAGGTACCGGACGATCGTCTCGTACGGGCTCCGGTACTCCTGTGTCGCCTCCGGGTGGCCGATGCCGGCGCCGAGCAGGAACCGGCCGCCGTAGGCGTCGTTGAGCCGGTGGTAGGACCCGGCGACCTCCTCGGCGGGCGTGGTCCACATGTTCACGATCCCGGTCGCGATCACGATGCGGTCGGTCGCCGCGAGGAGCCGCTCGGCCACCTTCAGGTCCCCGCGCGGTGAGCCGCCGATCCAGATCGTGCCGTAGCCGAGGTCCTCGACGTCCTCGGCCAGCTCCGCGTCCAGCTCGTTCCACGGGCGCCAGATACCGAGACGTCCCAGATCGATCTTCGTCATGTCGCTCCCAACGCGTGGTCCGGTCGTTTCATGCCCCCTTCCCCGGTGCCAGGATGAGACGCATGACCGACCGGCCCCGGCTCCTGCTGCTCGACGGCCACTCGCTGGCGTACCGGGCCTATTACGCGCTGCCGGTCGAGAACTTCACCACCACCTCCGGGCAGTCGACCAACGTCGTGTACGGCTTCGCGAACATGCTGGCCAACGCGCTGCGCGACGAGCGCCCGACGCACGCGGCGGTCGCGTTCGACGTGTCGCGCACGACGTTCCGCACCGAAGCGTTCCCCGGCTACAAGGCGACCCGGTCACGTTCACCGGAGGGGTTCGGCGACCAGCTGCGGATCCTGGACGAGCTGCTCGCCGCGATGAGCGTCCCGGTGCTGCGGGCGCCCGGCTACGAGGCCGACGACGTGATCGCGTCCCTGACCGCGAGGGCCGAGGCGGAGGGGCTCGACGTCCTCATCATCACCGGGGACAGGGACGTCCTCCAGCTTGTCGGCGAGAACGTCACCGTCCTGTACTTCTACCGGACGGCCGCGGAGATGATCCGGTACACGCCGGAGACGGTCCGGGAGAGGTACGGGCTGAGCCCCGCGCAGTATCCGGACTTCGCGGCGCTGCGCGGCGACCCGTCCGACAACCTGCCCGGCATCCCGGGCATCGGCGAGAAGACGGCGGCGAAGTGGGTCCGCGAGTTCGGCTCCCTCGACGCCCTGCTGGACCGGGCGGACGAGGTGCGGGGCAAGGCGGGGGAGAGGCTGCGCGCCGCGCTGGACACCGTGCGGCTGAACCGGCGGCTGACCGAGCTCGTCCGCGACCTGGACCTGCCGCTGGGGATCGGCGACCTGCGGCGGCGCCCCTACGACGTGTCCGCGTTCACGTCGCTGCTGGACGAGCTGGAGTTCCGCAACCCCAGCCTCCGGCAGCGGCTGTTCGCGGCCGACCCGGGCGGCGGCCGGCCACCGGAGACGACACCGGCGGCACCCGCGGCCGCCGAGCGGGAGCCGATCGAGGGCCGTGAGCTGGCACGCGGTGAGCTGGCGGGCTGGCTCCTGGCCCACGCGACCGGCCTGACCGGGCTGGCCGCCGAGCACACCTGGGCCCGGGGCGAGGGCGGCATCACCCGGATCGCGCTCGCGACCGGCGACGGGCACGCGGCCTCGTTCGAGCCGGCCGCGCTCACCGGCGCCGACGAGCGCGCCTTCGCCGGCTGGCTGGCCGATCCCGGCCGTCCCAAGGCGCTGCACGACGTGAAGTCGCTGCTGCGCGTGTTCGGCGAGCGCGGCCTGCGGGTCGCCGGCATCGCCTCCGACACCGCGATGGCCGCCTACCTCCTCCTGCCGGGTCTGGCCGCGTACGGGATCGCCGACCTCGCGGGACGGCACCTGGGGCGCCGCCCGCCCGAGGACGGGCCGGCGGGGCTGATGCTGAGCGCCCGCGCCGTCCTCGACCTGGCCGGAGTGTTCGCCGCCGATCTCGCCTCCACGGGCATGGACAGGGTGCTGCACGAGGTGGAGCTGCCCCTGTCCGACCTGCTCGCCAGGGCCGAGCGCGCCGGCGTCCACGTCGACGCCGGCCTGCTGGAGGAGCTGGAACGGCAGTTCACCGGCGCGATGGAGCGCGCGGCCGACGAGGCCGCGGAGATCGCCGGACGCCGCTTCAACCCCGGCTCGACGAAGCAGCTCCAGGAAGTGCTCTTCGGCGAACTGGGCCTGCCGAGGACCAAGAAGATCAAGTCCGGGTACTCCACCGATTCCGACGCGCTGACCTGGCTCGCGACGCAGACCGACAACGGCCTGCCCCAGGTCCTGCTGCGGCACCGCGACCTGGCGCGGCTGCGCACGACCGTCGCCGGGCTGATCAGGGAGATCGGCGCGGACGGCCGCATCCACAGCACGTTCCAGCAGACGGTCGCCGCCACCGGCCGTCTCACCTCCACCGACCCGAACCTGCAGGTCATCCCCGTCCGGACCGAGGAGGGGCGGCGCATCCGCCGGGCGTTCCTGCCCGGTGCGGGCCACGCGTCGCTGCTGACGGCCGACTACGGCCAGCTCGAACTGCGCGTCATGGCCCACCTGTCCCAGGACCCGACGCTCCTCGCCGCGTTCGAGTCCGGCGAGGACCTGCACACGACGATGGCCGCCCAGGTCTTCCGGGTCTCCCCGGACGCCGTCACCCCCGGGATGCGGCGCAGGATCAAGGCGATGTCGTACGGGCTGGCGTACGGCCTGTCGGCGTTCGGGCTGGCGAAGCAGCTCGGCATCCCCGTCGCGGAGGCGCGCCCGCTGATGGACGCCTACTTCGAGCGGCTCGGCGGCGTCCGCGACTACCTCGGCCGCGTCGTCGCCGAGGCCCGCGTCACCGGCTACACCCGCACGATCCTCGGCCGCCGCCGCCACCTGCCGCACCTGGCGAGCGACGACCGGCGGCGCCGCGAGACCGCCGAGCGGATGGCGCTGAACGCGCCCGTGCAGGGTTCGGCCGCCGACATCGTCAAGATCGCGATGCTGCGGGTGGACGAGGCGCTGACCGCCGCCGGGCTGCGCAGCCGCCTGCTGCTCCAGGTCCACGACGAGCTCGTCCTGGAGGTCGCGCCGGGCGAGCGCGACGCGGTGGAGGAGATCGTGCGCACGCGGATGACCAGCGCGTACCCGCTCAGCGTCGGCCTGGACGTCGCCGTCGGCACCGGCGCGAACTGGGACGCCGCCGCCCACTGACCCGTCCCGCCGGTCCGCGCCGGTACGATCACGTGTCCCCGCCGCCGGGTAGGGATTCCTGGGGAGGCACGCATGGAGATCGAGATGGTCGTCGAGATCCCCAAGGGATCGCGCAACAAGTACGAGATGGACCACCGGCTCGGCCGCATCCGGCTGGACCGGATGCTGTTCACCTCGACCCAGTATCCGGTCGACTACGGCTACATCCCGGACACCGTCGCCGAGGACGGCGACCCGCTGGACGTGATGGTGCTGCTGGAGGAGCCCACCTTCCCCGGCTGCGAGATCACCGTCCGCAGCGTCGGCGTGTTCTGGATGCACGACGAGGGCGGCCCCGACGCCAAGATCCTCAGCGTCCCGGCCACGGACGTGCGGTACGCGCAGATCCGCGACCTGGGCGACGTCCACGAGCACGTCCGCAACGAGATCGCGCACTTCTTCGACATCTACAAGAGCCTGGAACCGCTCAAGAGCGCCGACGTGCGCGGCTGGCAGGACCGGCAGGTCGCCGACCAGACCATCTCCCGCGCCGCCGAACGCGCCCGCGGCACGGCCAAGACGTGACATGGAACCGGTCGTCGTCGCGGGCGCCGGGCCGGTCGGCCTGGTCACCGCGCTGCTGCTGGCGCGGCACGGCGTGCCGAGCGTGGTGCTGGAGGCCGCCGCGCGGCGCGACCCGTCCGGCTCCAGGGCGATCTGCTTCCAGCGGGACGTCCTCGACGTGCTCGACCGGGCCGGCTGCGCCGAGCGGATGATCGCCCGCGGGGTGACGTGGACGACCGGCCGGACCTACCACCGCGGCGACGAGCTGTTCTCGGTGACCTTCCCCGGCACCGGACGCGGCGCGGTCCCGCCCTGGATCAACATCTCCCAGGCGGAGGTGGAGGGATACCTGCGCGACCAGGCGGCCGCCGAGCCGCTGATCGACCTCCGGTACGGGCATCCGGTGCGCGGTGTCCGCCAGGACGAGCGGGGCGTCCAGATCGAGGTGGGCGGCGTCGATGCGGGCGGCGCCGGCGCGGGCGGCACCGTGCGGGGGAGCCACCTGGCCGGCGCGGACGGCTGCCACAGCGCGGTCCGGAAGCTGCTCGGCATCGGCTTCCCCGGGCGGACGTTCACCGACCGGTTCCTCATCTGCGACATCCGGGCCGAACTGCCGTTCCCGAGCGAGCGGCGGTTCTACTTCGATCCGGAGTGGAACCCGGGGCGGCAGGTCCTCGTCCACCAGTGCCCGGACGGCACCTGGCGGATCGACTGGCAGGTCGCGCCCGGTCTCGACCTCGACGCCGAACGCGCCTCCGGGGCGCTGGACGCCCGCATCCGGAAGATCGTCGGAGATCTCCCGTACGAGATCGTGTGGGCGACCGTGTACCGGTTCCATGAGCGGTGCGCGACGACGTTCGGCTCCGGCCGCGCGTTCCTCGCCGGTGACGCCGCCCACCTGTTCGCGCCGTTCGGCGCCCGCGGGCTGAACTCCGGCATCCAGGACGCGGAGAACCTCGCCTGGAAGCTGGCCTTCGTCCGCAAGGGACTGGCTCCCGCGAGCCTGCTCGCGTCCTACGACGCCGAGCGGCGGGCCGCCGCGCAGGAGAACCTCCGCGTCACCACCCGGACGATGGAGTTCCTCGTCCCGCAGACGCCCGCGCAGCGCGCCCACCGGCGGGAGTCCCTGGAGCGGGCCCGCACGCACCCGGACCCCCGCACGATCATCGACTCGGGCAGGCTGGCCGAGCCGTTCTGGTACCTGGACTCGCCGCTGACCACCCCGTCCGGCCCGGTGGACGGCTTCCCCCGCGAACCGGGGGCGGCCCGCCCGCCCGTGCCCGGCGTCCTCTGCCC
>NZ_SMLC01000107.1 GCF_004349245.1 Actinomadura sp. 6K520
GGCGTAGACACCGCCGGGGGCGTTGAGGGGGCTGCCGGGTGCGGTGTTGGCCCGGGCCAGGGGCAGCGCGATCTCGGTTAGGCGGGGCGGAACCGCGGGTGCGGTGCCGAGTGCACGCGCCAGGTCCCAGCGGTGGACCAGCATGTCGACGGCGTGGACGCCCAGCACCAGTTCGGTCGGCACCTGCCCCAGCCACGGCAGGAGCACGGTCTCGCCGGCCCGTTCGAGGACGGCCAGGCAGCGCGCGGCGATGCGCGCGAAATCGTCCCGGGGGTCGCCGTCCGCCTCGAAAGGCGGTAGCTCCGTCCGGGCGATGGCCTCGTGACGCTCGTTCATGTGGTGCAGCAGATCGGTGATCGTCCACCCGTCGCAGGGCGTCGGGTCCGCCATCGCGGCGTCGGGGATCACGGCGACGTCGTGGCCGATCAGGGCCAGTGCCGTGGCGTCGAGCCGGAGCAGATCGCTCATGTCGGGTCCCACCTTCGTTAGGCGAACGGTCGTACGCCAAAATAGCGTACATGCGTTCGCTATCATGGGGCCATGTCTCCTCGTCACTCTGCGGCCGAAGCGGCCAGGACGCGCGAGCGGATCGTGCGGACCGCGGTGCGGGACGCCTCCCGGCTCGGCCTGGAGGGGCTGACCGTGGGGACGCTCGCGCGGCGGCTCGACATGAGCAAGGCGGGCCTGGTCGGTCCGTTCGGCTCGCGGGACGGGCTGCTGATGGCCGCGCTCGAACAGGCGTGCCGGGTCTTCGACGCCGCGGTCACCGAACCGCTGGAGGGTCTGCCGCCCGGCCCGGAACGGCTGGAACGGCTGATCGACGGATGGGTGGACTACCTGGCCGACTGCCCGTTTCCCGGCGGCTGCTTCGTCACGGCCGCCTCGTCGGAACTCGACGGGCGCCCGGGGCCGCTGCGCGACCGGCTGCGTGAGATCGTCGCGTCCCAGCGCCGGGGGCTGACCGCGGCGGTCGCCGCCGCCCAGGCCGCCCTGCCGGGCCCGCACCGCCCTGCCGAGGAGGTCGCCATGACCCTGATCGGCCTGTCCATGGCCGCCAATCAGGAGATCCAACTGCTCAACGACGCGGAGGCGCCGGCTCGTGCGCGGGCCGCCATGCGTCACGCGGCCGGACTGCCCGCATGAGCCCCGAGCCGGGGACGGGCGCCCGTGCGATGCCCGTCCCCGGCGTGCGGCCGGATCAGGAGGGCTCGTCGCGCGACTCCAGGATGATGTCGAGTTCGAGCGGCATCCCGCCGGGGAGCGCGACCGAGCCGAAGACGAGCCGGCTGTGGCGGGTGGGCGCGAAGGCGGTGTCGAAGACCTCCGAGGCTCCGTCGGCCACCGCCGCATGGTCCCGGAAGCCGGGGTCACAGGCGATGTGGACGGCCAGCCTCACCACGCGGGCGACCCGCTCCAGGCCGGTTCCGGCGTCGATCACGGCGAGGGCGTTGAGGGCCGCCGCCCGTGCGGCGTCCCGGCCGCTCGCCGTGTCGAGTTCCGCTCCGAGGCGTCCCGTCACCAGCGGCGCCCCGTCGTGCAGGGGCAGCATTCCGCTGAGGAACAGCAGGCCGGAGGCGGCTGCGGAAGGAACGTAGGCGCCGAGCGGGCGGGGCGGCTCGGGCAGGTGCAGTCCAGCGGCCCGCAGTCGTGCGGCCGGGGCGCTCATCCGGCCGCACCGCCGGGCCTGGCGATGAGCGCGCCGACGGTGTCGTCGGCCTGGCCGGGGCGCCACCTCTCCCCGAGCAGCGTGTAGTTCATGCGGGGGAAGTAGCCGAGCCGGGTTCCGAGCTCACCGCTCAGCAGCGTCATGCGCTCGACGGTGCGGGCGTTGGCGAGCCGGCCGGCGTCGACGTAGCGGAACGGGGTCCCCGCACCGAGGCCGATGACCCGCCGCTTGGCCTCCTCGTCGTCGGAGACGACGTAGACGTCGCTGACGAGGCCGCCGAAGTCCGGCGCGTCGAAGACCTCCCACCACACGTTCTTGAAGGCGCCGACGACGCGGGTGTCCGGGAGGGCTTCGGCGATCCGCTCGGCGCCGCTGGTGTCCCAGGGGGTGATGAAGTCGCTGTAGTCGGCGTTGAACGGGTTGGTGATGTCGATGAGGATCTTGCCGGCCAGCGTCGCGCGCAGCGGTTCGAGCAGCGTCAGCAGGCCGTCCCGCAGGAAGATGGCCGGCAGCACGACGGGTGCGTCGAGTGCCTGGTCGTAGTCGCCGGCGGTGAGACCCGGGAGGTCGAGGCCGGAGGCGATCCCGCGGGCGCGCGCGGCGTCACGGGAGCCGAGGACCACGTCGTGCCCGGCACGGGCGTACATCGCCGCGAGCCGCACCCCCATCCGTCCCGTGCCGAGAATGCCGATCTTCACTGCCGGTTCCCTTCTGTCGTGTCCGCTTGCCGGACGGTGGCGGCCGGCCCGCGGCATCTCCGCGGACCGGCCGGACCCACATTACATAGCTATATAGCTAAATTCCAATACCTCTATGTAATCCGGCGGTCCTGTGACGCGGGACCGCGGGCGCCGCCGTCGCGGCGGCTACGCTGGCCGGCATGAGCGAGGTGGTGCAGGGGGTCGACATCGAGGTGCTGCGCGCCCTCTCCAACCGGGCGAGGCTGGACATCCTGCGCTGGCTCAAGGACCCCGCCGCGAACTTCGGCCACCAGGCGGTCGGCGACTTCGACGTCGAGGGGGTGTGCGTGTCGGTCATCCAGGAGCGCGCCGGCATGTCCCAGCCGACCGTCTCGGCCCACCTGAAGGTCCTGCACCAGGCCGGCCTCGTCACCCGGAAGAAGGTCGGCGCCTGGCAGTACTACAAGCGCGACGAATCGGCGATCCGCGACTTCACCGAGATCCTGGCCAGGGAACTCTGACACGGCGGCCCCGGAGTCACAGGCGATGTGGACGGCGAGCCTCACCGACCGGGTGGCCGAGTCCAGGTGAGGAAGACGGTGAGTGCCGCCAGGTTCCACACGACGACCTCCGCGCCGGCCTCGGCGAGGGCCGCCGCCGGCCGGTAGCCGCGCCCGAACCCCACCGGGTAGGCGCCGGACGCCAGCGCCGCAGCCATGTCGTACTCGGAGTCGCCCACATAGATCACCGGGCCCGGGGCGCCGGACGCGAGCCGGGACAGCGCGGACGCCTTGTCCCCCGCCGATCCGACGACGTCCGCCAGGAGGTGGTCGACGCCGAGCCGGCGGGCGTCCCGCAGTACCGAGTGGGACGCCGCCGCGCTCACGACGACGACGCGGACGCCGAGGGCCGCGGCGGCTCTGAGGATCTCGGACGCTCCCGTGCTCAGCGGCGCCGTCTCGGCCGCCATCTCCTCGTTCCACCGCTTCTCCGCCGCGTCCGACCGCCGTTCGGCGACTCCCAGGCCGATGAAGAACCGTCGCATCGGCAGGGTGAAGGCCGTCCGGAACTCCGGCTCGGTAAGGGGCGCCAGACCGTGTTCGCGGAGGACGCGGTTGGTGGCGCGGTGAGCCCGCCCGGCGTCGTCGACAAGGGTGCCGTTCCAGTCGAAGGCGAGCACACCGGGGCGCTCCGCGCCGTTCGTCGGCCTCATATGGGGCCGTCTCCCTCCAGGGAGGCGGAGATCCACCGCCCTTCACGGACGGTCCAGCGGTCATCGTTCAGGGAGAAGCGGCCGGCAGCCGTTCCGGAAGGGGCGGCGACTCGTCTGGTACGCCGTTCGATCCGCAGCCCGGGGCCGTCGTCGTACATCGTCACGACGCTTACGGCGTGCGGCCATTCGATCAGTGCGGGCATTCCCAGTTGCAGCACCCGGCCGTCCTGCGTCGCGTCCTGCCAATGCAGGTGCCCGTGCAGGACGACGGAGGGGGCGCGCCGTTTCCGGAGGGCTTCGGTGACCTGGACCGCGCCATCGAGCCCTCCAGGGAACCTGAGGCCCTGGTCGAGGATGGCCGCACGGCGGTCGATGAGCGGGAAGTGACTCAGCAGAATCAGCGGGGCGCCCGACGGAAGGCCGTCCGGGACGGAGCAGTCCGCGTCGTCGACGCGATACCCGGTGCCGGTGGCCGCGATCGGAACGCCCGCGAACGTGAACCCGTGCACGGCGCGGGCGAAGGGCGGGACCGCGAGCAGCGGATGCCCCAGCGTTCGCGCGGCCTGCGAAAGGGCGTTCTCGTGCGGGGCGACGTCGTGGTTGCCCGCCACCGCCATCACCGGCTTGCCGAAGTCCGTGAGCCTCCGCAGGGCGCGCACCATGACGTCCGGCTCCGCGAAATTGGTGACGTCCCCGAGAAGGACGATCGCGTCCACGGCCGAGTCCGCGATGACGCGCATCGCCTCGTCCCACAGCGTCCACGACTCCGGTAGCGGCAGCTCGTGGTTCCAGAAGCCGGGTGGTGTCGCCGGCGGGCACAGGTGGCTGTCGGTGATGACGGCCAGGCGCAGGGCGGCCATCAGAACCGGTGCTCCGCCAGGACACCGCCGGTGAGTTCACGGGCGGCCGACGCCGCCGCCGGGCGGCGCAGGACCAGCGACACGAACAACGCGTCCAGCAGGGAGAGGTGGGCGATGCGGCTGGTCATGGCCTCGATCCGGAACGAGGTCTCCCGGCTGCCCGCCACCAGGACGGTGTCCGCGACGGCGGTCAGGGGCGAGCGCGCGAAGCTGGTCAGCGCGATCGTCGCCGCCCGCACGCCCTGCGCCGCCTCCATCGCCGACACGGTCTCCCGCGTCGACCCCGTGTGGCTGACGGCCAGGCAGGCGTCGGACGGGCCGAGCAGCCGCGCGGCCACGTGCTGCACGTGGGCGTCCGCGGGCGCGTCGGCGTGGAGTCCTATGGTCATCAGGCGGTAGGCGAAGTCCTGGGCCAGCGGAGCCGACGTGCCGACCCCCACGAGCAGGATCCGCTCGGCCAGGTGGAGCGCGTCGACCGCCCTGTCCAGTTGCTCCGCGTCGATGGTGGAGCCGATGTCCCGGAGCGCCTCGGCGTCCGAAGTAATGATCTTGCCGAGGACGTCGATGGGCCGGTCGCCCGTCTCGACCCGCGACTCGATGAGCGCGTTCCCGCTGCCGAGCTCCCGGGCGATGGCCAGTTTCAGCGCATGGAACCCGCGCAGCCCGAGCCGCTGGCAGAACCGCACGACCGTGGACGCCGCGGTGCCCGCCTCCTCCGCGAGGTCGCTCACGGTCAGGTGGATCACCGCCTCCGGGTCGGCGAGGACCGCGTCCGCGACCCGGCGGTCCCCGCGGACGTAGGCGGGCCGCGCCGCCCGGATCTGAGCCAGGATCCCGGAATGCTCGCCGGCCCCGTCCTCACCGGAAGACGGCGCGGACGGCGGGGACGGCGGGGATGTGGACTTCATTGATGCCCTCCTGGATGTGAGTTCCAGAGCAAGCATAGCTGTGGAAGGAAATTCCATCCAGGGCTGTTGCGTGGATTTCCCGGTCTCGCTCTACCGTCTCCCCAGGTCAGGAACCACACCGGGCCTGGCGCGTCGGCGTGCGGCCGGCGGAGGGGTAGGGCATGCTCGGTCCGGTGACGGCGTCGCTGGTGCCGCGCCGCTCGCACGCCGCTCGACCGCAGCACACTGCCCACCCACGTCGCCGCTCCGCCGCGTCCTGTGCTGTGCCGGGTCCCGGGGGGCCGGTTTCCACGGAGGAACGCCGATGAGCCACCGCATCCTGCCGAACGCCGAGGTCGACCCGTCCGCGGAACTCGGCGCCGGAACGACCGTGTGGGGCCTCGCCCAGGTCCGCGAGGGCGCGCGGCTCGGCGCGGGCTGCATCGTGGGGCGCGGCGCGTACGTGGGCACGGGCGTGCGGATCGGCGACAACGTCAAGCTGCAGAACCACGCGCTCGTCTACGAGCCGGCCGTGCTGGAGGACGGCGTGTTCGTCGGGCCCGCGGTCGTCCTCACCAACGACCGTGCGCCCCGCTCGGTGACCCCGGACGGGACGCTGAAGCGGACCGCCGACTGGGAGGCCGTCGGGGTGCACGTCGCCGAGGGCGCCTCGCTCGGCGCGCGCAGCGTGTGCGTCGCGCCGGTGCGCATCGGGCGCTGGGCGATGGTCGCGGCCGGGGCGGTCGTGACCCGCGACGTCCCCGACTTCGGGCTGGTCGCGGGCGTTCCCGCCCGGCGGATCGGCTGGGTCGGCCGCGCCGGGGCCCGGCTGGCGGAACGGCCGGGTGAGCCGGGGACGTGGGAGTGCCCGGAGACCGGCGAGCACTACCTCGCGTCGTCTGCCGCCGACGGCTCCGGAGCGACGGTCATGGCCGCGGAGCAATGAGCCGGTCAGGGTTTGGCGTCGAGGCTCCTGTCCTGCCGCGTCGTCACGATGAGCCGGGGATTCCGGCGGGCCAGCCACCGGGCGAACGGGACCGACGTGCGGTCCATCACGATGACCCGGGCGAGCCCGGTCGGGTCGATGTCGCGCAGGACGCGCCGCCGCGCGATACGGGCCAGCAGGAGCGGCCGGACGTGCCGGTAGAACGGTACGAAGAGCCGGCGGTGGACGCGGCGCGAGGCCGTGGTCCGCGCGCGATCCAGCCGTGCGCCCCGCCGTCCGCGCCGCGCGACCGGCCGTACGACGATCCGCGGCATCCTGAAGACCAGCGTGTGTTCCAGCCACAGCAGCGGATGCCTGGCCTCGGCGTGGTCGAGCCGGTGCAGGCGCACCCGCTCGTCCAGGTCGTCCCAGCCGTCCGATTCGGCGGTCAGCAGATCGACCCGCGCCCCCTCCTCCGCCGCGAAGTGACCCGCCAGCCCGATGATCCGCCGGTACTGGCGGACGGGCTTCACGTTCGGCCTGGGGTCCATGGTCAGGCCGGGATCCATCGCCACGACCAGCACCCGCGGGGCCTGCGCACCGTTCATGCCGTCTCCCGGCGGCCACGGGCGGCCAGTTCGGTCAGCCCCCGCACCAGCGGCTCCAGCGTGCCGTTCCGTTCGAAGCGGTCCGCGTAGGCGCGGGCCTCCGCCACCTGCCGCCCGGTCAGGCCGGCCGCCGCCTTCGCGGCCTCGACCATCGAGACGGCGATGTCCGCCGGATCGAGCCCTCCGGGGTCGAACCACAGCGGATAGCCGCGCAGCAGTTCCTCGGCCGCCGACCCGGGCGAGTGGACCGACACGATGGGACGGCCCGCCGCCATGTACTCGAAGATCTTCCCGGACGTGACGTAGCGGCCACCGCCGTTCAGGAACACCAGGACGTCGGAGTCCCGGTAGACGTCGCCGAGGTCGGTCTTCGACACCGCCCCGCGGTAGAGCACCCCGGGGGCGAGCACCCGCCCATCGCCGTCCCCGGCGGCGGTTCCGGCGGCGGTTCCGGCGGCGAAACGCTGCCGGAGCACGGTCTCGGCGCCCTTGAAGAACCCGAAGTATCCGTAGATGTCGAGTTCGGCACGCACCATGTCGGAGTGCGCGCGGGCACGGGCGAACCCCTCGACCAGCTCCTCGATGGGCTGCTTGTCGGTGATCGTGCCGACGAAGGAGAACCGGGGCGCGTGCTCGCCCGTCTCCGCACGGGCGGCCGGCGGGGGCTCGGTGGTCCCGGGGAGGGTGTCGGCGTCCCATCCGTTCAGGACCGTCATCATGCGGCCCGCCGCCCGCGGGTAGCGATGGGCGTGCCAGGACCGCTGGGCGTCGTTGACGAACAGGGAGTTCGCCGCGGACTCCAGCACCCGGCGCTCCCAGCGCCAGGCGGGGTGCCCGTCCTCGAACCTCGGCTCCTCGCTGAACTGGTCGAGAGTCCACGAGTCCCGGTAATCGAGGACGTAGGGGGTGCGGGTCAGCTTGTGGAACAGCCACGCGGCGGCGAACGAGGCGAACGGGTTCCCCGTCGCGAGGACCACGTCGAACCTGCGCCGCGCGTGCATCCGCACCGCCCGCCGGACGGCGGCACGCGCCCAGGACGCGTAGTGCTCGGGGAACACGTGATTCTGCCCCCACGTGTACAGCGACTGGGCGAGTTGCGGGAACGTCCCCCGGAACGCGCTGTACTCGCGCAGGTCCGTCTGCCATGCGAAGCGGTTCAGCTTGGGCCGCACCACGGTGATCCGCGGGTCGATCGTCTCCATCAGCTTGTCGTCGACCGAGCCGAGCGTCCCGTACAGGAACGGCAGCGGCGCCGCGAAGACCGTGACGTCCCAGCCCAGCTCGGCCAGCCGGTTGGCGGCCGCCCGGGGGCGGAACACCCCGCTGGCGCGGGACGGCGGAAAGTAGAAGGCGAGGTACAGCAGGCGCGGGCGGTGCTCGGTCATCGGAGTCGTCCTCGGGCGTGTCCGGCCGGCGGCCGATCGCCGGCAACGGAGGCGATGGAGTAGGCGGGCCGCGCTCCGGCGTCGGCGATCACATCCGCCAGCTCGGACACGGTCACCAGCGACTGCGGGTCCGCGACGACGACGAGGTCGACGGACCGCGTGCGCAGCTCCCGGCCGATCACCCGCCGGCGGACCGCGGCGCGGTCGCGCCGGTAGCGGCGGGCCAGCCGGCTCTCGACGCGGCCGGCGACGCGCCGCCGGTAGCCGGCATCGATGCGGTCGCCGACCCCGCGGAGCGGTCCGGGGAGGCACACGTGCAGCAGCAGCCGCGGAATCCGGTACAGCAGAATCCGTACCGCGGCGGGACGGTAGCGACGTTCGAGCGCGGGCAGCTCGATGGCGTCGACACCGGCGGGGAGCGGGTCCCCCGTCCACGCCGACGCATCGCGGATGAGCACGGCCGCGTCGCCGCGCTCGGCGACGACCCGCGCGGATTCCCGGATCACCGCGGGCCGGCGGGAGGCGCCGAGGGCCACGAAAAGGACGTTCACGAGCCGTTCCCCCCGCCGGTGGCCATGTCGTCGTTCACGCCGACGTCCGCGCCGATGGCGGCGGCCTCGGGGAACCAGTACCGGTGGTGGACTTCGGCGACCACGCGATACCCGAAGCGCCCGTCCAGGACCTCGCGGGCCTTCGCCAGGTCGAGGCCGTCCGGGAAGCGGCCGCGCAACCGGCGATAACCCGCGACGACCGACGCCGCGCTCTCCGCGACGTCGATCATCTCCCCCGCGGCGCTCTCGATTCCGGCCAGCGTCCGCTCGGGGCCGCCGCAGCGCGTGACGAGCACCGGCAGGCCGGCCGCGACCGCCTCGACGATCGTCACGCCGAAGGTCTCCCACCGGGCCGCGTGCACGAGGAGATCGTGCTCCCGCATGAGCCGCGTGGCCTCGCCCGGGGCGACCGCGCCGAGGAACGACACCGCGCCGTCGACACCGAGTTCGGCGGCCCGCTCCGCGAGCCGTCCGGCCAGCTCGCCCGACCCGGCCATGGACAGTGTCAGCCCGGGGTCTTCGGCGCGGCATTCGGCGAACGCTTCCAGCAGCAGGTCGACGCCCTTGCGCTCGACGAGCGTGCCGACGTACAGCCAGCGGCGGAGCTCGGTGACGGGACGCGGCCGCGGCGACCCGAAGGAGACCGGGTTGGAGATCACCTCGATCTTGTGGGCGAGCGCCGGGAAGGCTTCGGCGAGCCGGTCCCGCAGCACGTCCGTCACCGCGAAGAAGCCGGTGCAGCGGTCCAGGACCCGCTCGTACATGTCCCGCGAGTCCGGCTGCGCGAGGACCTTGTCGAGGTAGGAGGCGTGCTCGGTGACGAACACGCGGGCGTCCGGGCGGGCGTTCTCCAGCGCCGTCCATCCCCCGCGCAGCCCCACATGCGCGTGCACGACCCGCGCCGGGATCGGCTCGCCGCCCAGCGCTTCACGTAGCCACGACGCGTGCTCCCGGGCGAGTTCCGCGAAGGTGCGGCCCGGGACCGCCGGCACCGGGACGCGCACCAGCCGGGCGCCCGCGACCGTCGGCGCGTCGCGCAGCGCGACCGGCAGGAGCCGCCGGTGGGCCGCGCACGCCGCCGCGTACTCCGGCCCAGGCCGCAGCCACCACGCTTCGGTGTGGTAGACGGTGACCGCGTCACAGCCCGGCGCCGTCGCCTCGACCATCGCCTGGACGAACGCCCCGGCCCACTCCTGCAGCGGGTTGGGATACCAGGGCGCGACGACGGCCACGTCCCTGCCGGCCGCGCGGTTCAGCGTCACCCCTCCCCCTGGGCGCCGATGAGGTCTCCGCCGGACATCGGCGGAGCGGGCGTCGCCGGAGGCGCCGTCCTCGCGGCGGCGGGCAGCAGCCCGCTGTAGACGCCGTCCAGGACCTCGGCCTGCACCTCCCACGACCACTCGTGCAGCAGGCCGGGCCGGTCGTCGTACACGGCGCGGTAGCGCTGCGGGTCGCCCCGCACCGCCTCGACCGCCCGCACATAGTCGTCGAGGTCCTCGGCGTGGAAGACCTCGCCCTGCCCGGTGGCCTTCACCATGCCGCCCATCGCCTCCACGTCGCTGACGACGATCGGCAGCCGCGCGTGCGAGTACTCGAAGAACTTCGTGATCAGCGCGATCTCGTGGTTGGGCCAGCGGTGGATCGGGATGACGCCGATGTCGGCCGCCGCCAGGAAGGGGACGACCTGGTCGAACGGCACGTACGGCAGCATGTGGACCCGGTCGGCGACGTCGAGCTCCACCGCGCGGCCGCGCAGCCCGCGCAGGTACTCGGACCGGGCAGTGGAGACGACCAGGGCGACGTGCAGCCCTGGCAGCCGCGGAAGCGCCTCGATCATGACGTCCAGGCCGCGCTGCACGCAGGCCCTGCCGCTGTAGACGGCGATCTGCGCGTCCGGGCCGACCCCGCACAGCTCCCGCAGGTCCGGGACGGGTTCGGTGCGGCCCGCATCGCCCCCGGTGAGCGGGGCGTTGAGCACGACGGTCGGCCGGTGCCGCAGGCCGTGGCGCTCGACGAGCCGGTCGGCGAGGACGTCCGAGACGGTCACCACCGCGTCGGCCGCGCCCGCGTACTCGCGCTCGTACGCGCACATGGCGGGCAGCCAGCCCGGCTGGGCGCCGCCCCAAGGCTTGATGCCCGGCAGGAATTCATGCACGTCCCACACGAGTTTCGTCTGCAGCCCCCTGGCGTGCGCCCGCCGCGCGGCGCGCGCCCCGACCCCGAGCATCCGGAAGTCGTTGGCGTGAATGATGTCGGGCTCGAGTTCGTCGATGACGCGCCGGTACGCGCCGTCCCAGTCCCACAGGTTGCGGTCGAGGACACGCCAGGCGCGGTCGCCGAGGAGCGCCTGCCAGAACCTGATCGCGCACCGCTCCAGGGGCGAGCGCGGGTCGTTGCGGGCCGCCGTGAGCGACTCCGTCTGGTGCACGCGCACCGCGACCCAGCGGGCCTGGAGCCTCGCCGAGACCCGCCGCGTCAGCAGCCACGCCCCACGCACCGGGCCGCCCCCGGGCGTGATCCTGCTCGCGGCGAGGTCGGCCCGCCGGGACTGGACGAGCCGGCGCCGGTAGTTCGCCACGCTCGGGTGCGCGTACGCGAGCGGACGGCGCAGCGTGGCGCGCACGACGCTGTGCCTGTTCCGGCGGAGCGTGTGCCGCAGCGGAAGGAGACGCACCCGGGCACCGCCCAGCATCCAGGAGCGGCCCCTCCTGCTCAGGACGCAGCCGAGGAGGTGGACCTCCCAGCCGGCGGCGGCGGAGGACGCCGCCGCCTTCTGCACCCGGGAGTCGCCCACGACGTCGTTGTCGACGAGCATGACGATGCGGCCGCGCGACGCAACGGGTTCCGGCTCCTCTTCGGTCAGCTTGTCTTCGGTCGGCATGCGACCCTCCAGCCGGGGTCGGCCGAGACCATCCGGTCCCGGACGTGGAATGCGTGGCCGGCCACGGCGCTGCGGCCGGCCGACCCGAGTCGATCAGGGGGGGGCGAGCCCCGCTCAGCAGGACGTCCGGGCATCACCCTCCCCTTCCGGGGCGCCGATGACGACGCGGTTGACGCCCCTCCAGCCGGCCGGGTCGGTGACGCGGCGTCCGTCCACCAGCGCCTTGACGCCGGGCAGGTCCGCGGCGCCGAGGTCGCGGTACTCGGCGTGGTCGGCCTGAACGATCGCGGCGGCGACCGGTTCGCCCCGGTGCGGAGGCAGGCCGAGTGACTCGAGTTCTTCGGCGGTGTACATCGGGTCGGAGACGTACGGGACGGCTCCATGTGCGCGCAGCACCTCGACTGTCGGAAAGACGCCGGAGAAGGCGGTCTCCTTGACGCCGCCCCGGTACGCCGCGCCGAGGACCAGCACCGGTGCGCCCGTGAGGTCGCCGTAGGCGCCGGTGAGGAGGCCGACCGCGTACTCGGGCATCGCCTCGTTGGCGTCCCGCGCAGCGCGGACGATGGTCGCGTCCGGATCGTTCCACAGGTACATACGCGGATATACCGGGATGCAGTGACCGCCGACCGCGATACCGGGCCGGTGGATATGGCTGTACGGCTGCGTGTTGCACGCCTCGATCACCTTGGTGACGTCCACCCCGATGGCGTCGGCGTGGCGCGCGAACTGGTTGGCGAGGCCGATGTTGACGTCGCGGTAGGTCGTCTCGGCGAGCTTGGCCAGCTCGGCCGCCTCCGCCGAGCCGAGGTCCCACACCCCGTTGGCACGTCCCAGGTCCGGACGCTCGTCGAAATCGAGGACCTGCTCATAGAACGCGACGCCGCGCCGTGCGGACGCCTCGTCGACACCGCCCACGAGCTTGGGATAGCGGCGCAGGTCGGCGAAGACCCGGCCGGTCAGCACCCGCTCGGGGCTGAACACCAGGTGGAAGCCGTCACCGGCGGTCAGCCCCGATCCGTCGGCGAGCATCGGCATCCAGCGGTTCCTGGTGGTGCCGACGGGAAGCGTGGTCTCGTAACTGACGAGCGTCCCGGGGCGCAGCCCCGCCGCGATCGACCGCGTCGCGGCGTCCATCCCGCCGAAATCGGGGACGCCCGCCGCGTCGACGAACAGCGGCACGACCACGACGACCGCCTCGGACCCCGCGACGGCCGCCGCCGTGTCCGTTGTCGCCGCCAACCTCCCGTCGGCGACCATCGCGGCGAGGCCGCGGCCCAGGCCGTCCTCACCGGGGAACGGCTCGCGGCCCGCGTTGACGTCGGCGACGACCCGCTCGTCCACGTCGGCGCCCACCACCCGGTGCCCGCGGCGCGCGAACTGCACCGCCAGCGGGAGACCGATCTTGCCGAGCGCGACCACGCAGATCCGCATCACCGCCCACCCCCGATGCCGCCCCGCGCCGGACGCGGCGATGCCGTGGCGCGGACGGGATGGAACGGGCACGTCTCGATCACCGGCGGCGCTCCTCCGCACGGCCGCCGGCGGCGGGCCGGACGGTTCGCGGGTTCAGCCGACACCCAGCACCTCCCCGTCCTGCAGCGAGACCGTCCCGCCGAGCTTCGCCGACTCCAGTACGGCCACCGAAACCTGCACGGTGCGCAGCCCCTCCCGCAGCGACACGATGTCCCCGGCGGGAACGCCCGCGACGCCGCCCGGCGCTCCGGTGCCCGCGCGGACGGCGTCCCTGAACCGCTCGTGCTCGGTCAGCAGCGGCTCCGGCTTCGGGATCGCGTAGCGGATCATGTCGCCCTGCGAGACGCCGACGAACGTCCGCAGCGCCTCCCACTGGGTGCCGACCTCGCCGTTCGCGTAGAACGTCAGGTCGGCGGTGAGGGTGTCCGCCACGCAGCAGCCGCGCTCCCCGGTGACGACGGTGGTGCGCTCCTTGAGCGGGCTCAGCCAGTTCACCAGATGGCTCACCATCGAGTCGTCCGTGAGACGGCCGACGGCGGCGACCATGTCCTCGTGCGGGCGCCCGCTGCGCGCCACCGTGTGCGCGGAGATCGACACGTAGTCCTGGCCGGTGACCCACGCGGTCAGGTCGATGTCGTGGGTGGCGAGATCCTTGACGACCCCGACGTCGGCGATCCGGTGCGGGAACGGTCCCTGCCGGCGCGTGACCACCTGGAAGACCTCGCCCAGCTCGCCCGCCTCCAGCCGGGCCCGCAGGCTCTGCAACGCCGGGTTGTACCGCTCGATGTGCCCGACGCCCGCGACCAGGCCCCGCGACTCGAACGCCGCCGTCAGCCGCTCCGCCGCCGCCACCGAGTCCGCCAGCGGCTTCTCGATCAGCGCGGCCACTCCGGCCTCGGCCAGCCGAAGCCCGACCTCCTCGTGCAACGCCGTCGGGCAGGCCACCACCGCGTAGTCGATGCCGAGCGCGAGCAGCTCCTCCAGTGAGCCCACCAGTGGCGCCCCGTACGGGGCGATCTCCGGCCGCCCCGCCGGGTCCATGACCCCGGCCAGCTCCACGCCGTCCAGCGCGGACAGCACCCGGGCATGGTTGCGGCCCATCGCCCCCAGCCCGACCAGGCCCGCCCGCAGCGCGGTCACAGAACCCCTCCGGCCTCGTTCACCGCGTCCGCCACCCGGATCAGCTCCTCCCCGGTGAGGCCGGGATGCACCGGCAGCGACAGCACCTCCGCCGCCGCGCGATCGGTCTCGGGCAGGTCCCAGCGCGGATCCGGCCGCCCGTCCCGCAGGAAGGGCGCGAGCCGGTGAACGGGCGTCGGATAGTAGACGGCACTGCCCACGCACCGCTCGTCCAGATGCCGCCGCACCCCGTCCCGGCCGCGGACCCGGACCGTGTACTGGTGGTAGACGTGCCGCGCACCGGCCGCGACCGGCGGCGGCACCGCACCGGTGATCTTCGCGTTCAGGAACGCGGCGTTGGCGCGCCGCCGCTCCGTCCAGTCCGCGAGCCGCTTCAACTGCTCGCGCCCGACGGCCGCGGCCACGTCCGTCAGCCGGGCGTTCAGGCCGACGACCTCGTTCGCGTACCGCTGCTCCATGCCCTGGTTGCGCAGCAGCCGCAACGTCCGCGCCGTCCGCGCGTCCGCGGTGGTGACCATGCCGCCCTCCAGGGCGTGCATGTTCTTGGTCGGGTAGAAGCTGAAGCAGCCGGCCGTGCCCAGAGCGCCCACCGGAGTGCCGTGCAGCGCGGCGGCGTGCGCCTGCGCCGCGTCCTCCACGACCGCGAGACCGTGCCTCCCGGCGAGCGGGACGAGCCGGTCCATCGCCGCCGGGTGCCCGTACAGATGGACGGGCATGATCGCCGCCGTACGCGGCCCGACCGCCGCCGCGGCGGCGTCCGGATCGAGGCAGAACGAATCCGCCTCGATGTCGGCGAACACGGGGCTGGCCCCCACCAGCCGCACGGCGTTGGCGGTGGCCGCGAACGTGAACGACGGCACGATCACCTCGTCCCCCGGGCCGACGCCCAGCGCCAGCAGCGCCAGATGCAGCGCGGACGTCCCCGAGTTGACCGCGACGCAGTGCCGCCCGGCGACCAGCCCGGCGAACTCCTCCTCGAACGCCGCGACCTCCGGCCCCTGCACGACCCGTCCGCCGCGCAGCACGCGAACCGCCGCCTCGACCTCCGCATCGCCGATCACCGGACTCGCCGCAGGGATCGGCTCCTCGGCTTCCACGGGCATGAGCAGACTCCTATGCACCACGTCGACGCGATCACCGAACGTAGGCGACGGCATACCCTCTGTGTCGGAGTTAATCATCGCGTCATCGGCTCGGCCTCGGACGGCGGCCCCGGAGCGTCCTACAGGTCGTTGCCGGCGTAGGAGAGGTTGAAGCTCTTGTTGACCAGGGGGAAGTCGGGGACGATCACGCCGGTCAGGGCGATCGGGAGGGCCGGCCAGTTGAAGAAGGACGGGTCGACGATCTTGGTGCGGGTGAGGGTGCCGTCGGGTGCCAGTTCGACCCGGTGGACGATCGTGCCGCGCCAGCCCTCGACGATGCCGACGCCGGAGACGGGGCCGGCGGGCGGGGCCAGCGGCGGCCAGTAGGTGACCACGCCCGGGGACATGCCGTAGGCCAGGTCCCCGATGAGCGCGGCGGAGACGGCGATCTCCTCGGCGCGGACCTGGAAGCGGGCCAGGACGTCGCCGGTGGTGCCGGTGACGACGCGCAGGGAGGGGCGGAGGTCGGTGAACGGGTGGTCGCGGCGGGCGTCGGTGCCGAGGCCGCTCGCGCGGGCGACGTAGCCGAGGGTTCCGAGGTCGCGGGCGGCCTGGGCGGGCAGTACGGCGGTGCCGGTGAAGCGGTCGGCGACCACGGTGTGGGAGAGGGCCAGGCGGGCGAGCTCGGCGGCGTCCTCGGCGATGGCGGTCAGCCGCGCGGGCGCGGGGATGGTCCGCAGGGCGGCGCCGCCCAGCACCACGCCGCCGCGGAGGAGGCGGTGCCCGGTGACCTCGGCGTTGAGGCGCAGGAGGCTTTCGCGGATGCGGCCGAACTGGGAGTTCAGGATGGAGTGTCCGACGTCGTTGCACAGCGCGCCGAGGTCGGTGACGTGGTTGTAGAGGCGTTCGAGCTCCAGGAGCATCGCCCGCATCCGCCGGGCGCCCGGGGAGACCTCGATTCCGGCGGCTTCCTCGACCGCCATGCAGAACGCGAGGGCGTGGCCGACGGTGGTGTCGCCGCTGACGCGTTCGGCGATCGGCAGCGCGTCGCCGGGGACGCGGCCGTGGAAGAGCTTCTCCAGGCCGCGGTGCACGAACCACAGCCGCGCCTTGAGCTTGAGGATGCTCTCCCCGACGACGGAGAACCGGAAGTGGCCGGGGCCGATCATGCCCGCGTGGACGGGCCCGACCGGGATCTCGTACACGCCGGGGCCCTCGACGGTGACGAACGGGTAGGGGCCCTCGGGGTCGCCGAACTCCGGCGGCGGCCCGGCGTCGGCGCGCATCGGGTACCAGCCGCGGGGCCAGTGGTGGTGCCGGACGAGGCGGCGCGGCAGCGGATGGTCCTCGGGGACGATCCCGTACAGGTCGCGCATCTCGCGTTCGAACCGCCCGGCGGGGAAGCTGAGCCCGGCCAGGCTCGGCAGGGCGGGCCGGCCGGGGTCGAGCCGGACCTGCAGCTCGGTGCGCCGGTCCGGGGACGCCCCGGTGAAGAGGTACACGACGCGCAGCGCGTCGGGGTCGTGGTGGGCGGCGGCGAGCGCGAGCCGGTCGCCGCGGTCCAGGAGCGCGGCGGCCCGCTCGGGCAGCGCACCGGCGTCGATGTCGGTCGTGCGACGTTCGTCCGAAGTCATCCGGAGACCCCCGTAACGATCTCGGTGGCGGCGTCGAGGAGGGGGCGGAGCGGCCAGGCGGCCACGCCGATCAGCGCGCAGGCGGCGAGGCCCGCGCCCATCGCGGCGGTGAGCGCGCGCGGTGGCCGGAGCCCGGTGCCGGCGGGCCCGGTGCCGGCGGGCCCGGTCGCGGGGAGCGCGGCGGCGCCGGGCGCGTCCGGGCGCGAGCCCAGCAGCATTCCGGCCATCCGGGCGGAGACGGCGGCCATGACGACCAGCGTCAGCACGAGCGCGGCCGTCACGGCCCAGCCGAGTCCGGTGGAGAACCCGGCCCGCACCATGGCGACCTCGGTGGCGAACAGGGTGAACGGCGGGAATCCCAGCAGGGCCAGCAGCCCGGCGCCCAGGAAGAAGGAGAGCACCGGTGCCCGGCCGCCCAGGGCCCGCACGGCGTCGATGCGGCTGGTGCCCAGGGCCTGGTGGACGCGGCCGGCGGCCAGGAACGAGACGGCCTTGGCCAGGCCGTGGCCGAGGATGTGCAGCAGCACCGCGCCCATGGCGAGCCGCGTCCCGATCGCGGTGCCGAGGGCGAGGAGGCCCATGTGCTCGATGCTGGAGTAGGCGAGCATCCGCTTGAGGTCCCGCTGGCCGAGCAGCAGCGCGGCCGCCAGCGCCACGGAGGCCAGGGCGACGATGAGGAGCAGCGTCCGGGCGAAGCCGGTGCCGAGCGCGACGTCGGCGATCACCTTCACGCGCAGGACGGCGTACAGCGCCACCGAGAGCAGGACGCCCGACATCAGCGCGGACACCGGGGCGGGGGCCTGGCCGTGCGCGTCCGGCAGCCAGGCGTGCAGCGGGGCGAGCCCGGCCTTGGCGCCGAACCCGAGGATCAGCAGCGCCACGGCGATGCGGGTCACGTCCGGGTCGAGGGACGCGGCGTGCGCCGACAGCCGGGCCCAGTCGAGCGCACCGGACGACGGGACCTGCGCGTGCCGGGCGGCGAAGTGCAGCAGGACGATGCCGAGCAGCGCCAGCGCGATCCCGGCCGAGCAGATCACCACGTACTTCCACGCGGCCTCGACGGCGTTGCGGGTGCGGCGGTGCCCGACGAGGAACGCGGTGACGATCGTGGTCGCCTCCACCGCGACCCACAGGACACCGAGGCTGGACGCCAGCACGGCCAGCGCCATCGAGGCGATGAACCCCTGCGTCAGGAGCCCGTACCGGCGCGCGTCGGCGGGGGTGGCGCGGCCCGCCGCCCGCTCGGCGGCCAGGTAGGAGGGGCTCGCGAGCATCGCCAGGAGCGCCACCGCACCGATCACGATCAGCATCAGGGCGGTGAGGGCGTCGGCGCGCAGCAGCCCGCCGAGGCCGGTGCGCGGCCGGCCGACCGCCAGGAAGGCCAGGCAGACCGCCGCGGCCAGCACGCCGGCCGCGGCGGCCGGGGCGAGCCACGCGGTGCCGCGCCGCCACCCGAGCGCGGCGTACCCGCCGGCGGCCAGCACCGGCACGGCGACCGGGGCGGTCAGCAGGATCGTCGTCATCATCAGTCGTGCAGCTCCCGCAGGTCGTCCAGGTCGCTGTCGCCGAACACGTCGCGGATGCGGGCCGTGAGGACCTGGAGCACCAGCACCGCCAGCAGCACGTCCAGCGACATCCCGAGCTCCACGATGAACGGCACGCCGGTGGTGGTCAGGAACGCGACGGCCGTGATGCCGTTGTCCATCATCAGGAACCCCGCCACCTGGGAGAGCGCGCGGCGCCGGGTGACCAGCACGAAGAACCCGAGCAGGACGACCGTGAGCGCCACCGGGACGGCGCGGGTGGCCGGGGACGGCGCCAGCTCCACCACCGGGCGCGCCACGGCGAAGGACAGCAGCGCCAGCAGCGCGGCGGCGACCAGCGACGAGGCCACGTTCACCAGCGGCTCGGTCTCCCGGAACGCCCCGCCGGCGAGCATCGCCCGGCGCAGCATCAGCGGCAGCACGGCGGCGCGCAGGACCAGTATCCCGGCGGCCAGCGCGAGCGTCGCCGCGTGGCCCTCGTGCAGGCCGAGGACGGCGACGAGGGCGGCGAGGGCCGCGCCCTGGACGGCGAACAGCCGGACGATCGCCGCCAGGTCGCGCCGCCACAGCGCGAGGACGCCCGCCAGCAGCAGGGCGCCGCAGGCCAGGTCGAGGGCGTGGACGTAGAGGCCGCCGCTCATGGCGCCGCCAGGAAGAAGGAGGCGGCGACGGCGAGCAGCGCCATCAGGAACGATCCCGCCAGCAGCTCGGGTACGCGGAACATCCGCAGTTTGGCCATGAACACCTCGCCGGCGGCCAGGGCGCCGCCCAGGACGACGACCTTGGCGCCGAACGCCAGCAGCGCGACCGGGAGCATGAGCATCGACGTCCCGGCGATGCCCCAGGGCGCGAAGAGGTTGGCGAACAGGCCGAGCAGCACCGTGAGCCGCATCGCCGACGCCCATTCGACGAGGGCGAGGTCCGGCCCGGCGTACTCCAGCACCATCGCCTCGTGGATCATCGTCAGCTCCAGGTGGGTGGACGGGTTGTCCACCGGGATGCGGCCGGTCTCGGCGATCGTGACGATGGCCAGCGCGACCGCCGCGAGCAGGCTCACCGGGGACGCCACCAGCTGCGGGTCGTGGAGCGTGGTGCTGACGATCTCACCGAGGTTCGTGGAGCCGACCCGCGCCGACAGCGCGAACACCGACAGCAGGATCGTCGGCTCCACCAGCGCCAGCACGACCATCTCGCGGCTGGCGCCCATGCCGCCGAACGCGGTGGCGGTGTCCAGGCCGGCGAGCGCGAGGAACACCGTGCCGAGCGCCAGCAGCGCGATCACCGCGAACAGGTCCGCGATGCCGTCCAGCGGCGAGGCGGTGGTGACGAGCGGGACCACCCCGGCGGCCACCAGCGCGGTGCCCGCCAGCACCAGCGGCGCCGCGCGGAACAGCACGCCGGTGCCGTGCGGGGCGATCGGCTCCTTGCGCAGCAGCTTGCGCAGGTCGCGCCACGGCTGGGCGACCCCGGCCCCGGCGCGTCCCTCCAGCCGGGCCCGGACCTGCCGCATCACCCCCACCAGCAGCGGCGCGCCCGCCGCCACCAGCAGGACCTGGGCGACCGCGCCGACGGTTCCCGCGGCGCTCATCGGGTCACCGCCAGGAAGATCAGCATCGCGGTGAAGGCGTAGAAGCCGTAGCCGACGTAGCGGTGCACGCTGCCGTTCGCGAGCGGGCGGGCGGCGTGTCCGGTCCAGCGTGCCGCCGCCAGCACCGGCCGGTACAGCCGGTGCTCGATCCGGTCGGCCACCCCGGTCCGGTAGCGGACGCTGTCGATCAGGTACGCCGACTCCTCGACCGGGGTGACGTCCAGGTCGGTCTCGGGCGCGAGGACGTCGTCGAAGACCCGCACCAGCGGCTCGGCGAAGGAGGTGGCGGTGTACTCCATCCGCGCGGAGGCGGGCCCGGCGCCGCAGTCCCACGGCCGGGCCCGGCGGCGGGCCCGGCCGGCCGCGGCCGCCCGGAGCACCCCGGTCAGCACGACGGCCGCCACCAGCAGCGCGACGGTGATCAGGAGCGGGGACATGGTGCTCGGCATCCCGGCCGGCCGGAGAACGACGGGGCCGGTGACGGGGTCGGCGCCCGGCCCGGCCACCGCCGCCGCGACGCCGACGGCGCGGGACAGCCCGCCGGCGACCAGCCCCGGCGCCAGCGCGGCGGCGACGCAGCCCACGGCGGCCAGGGCCATCCCGGCGATCATCGCCGGTGGGCTCTCGCGCGCCCGCTCGGCGCCCGCGCCGCGGGGCCGCGCCAGGAACCCGACGCCGAAGGCCTTGGTGAAGGCGGCGATCGCCAGGCCCGCGGACAGCGCCACCACCGCGACCGCGACCGGCATGGTGACGGCGGCGACCGTGCCGCTGTCGGGGAGCGCGTGGACGAGACTCTGCAGCAGCAGCCACTCGCTGACGAACGCGCTGCCCGGCGGCAACGCCGAGGCCATCAGCGCCCCGACGCCGAACAGCGCGGTCGTGGCCGGCATCGGCGAGCGCAGGCCGCCGAGGGCGTCCAGGTCCCGGGTCCCGGTCGCGCGCAGGACCGAGCCGGCGGCGAGGAACAGCAGCGTCTTGAACCCCGCGTGGTTGACGACGTGCAGCATCGCCGCGGTCAGCGCGAGCGCCGCCATGGTGCGGGCGCCCGAGACCGACAGCAGGCCCGCCGCGCCCACGCCGATCAGGACCAGGCCCATGTTCTCGCAGGTCGAGTAGGCCAGCAGCCGCTTCAGGTCGGTGGCCACCACCGCCTGCAGGATTCCGTACAGGGCCGACACGGCACCGGCCGCGAGGACGAGCAGCCACCACCAGGACGGCCCGCCGCCGAGCAGGTCCAGTCCCACCCGGACGATCCCGTACACGCCCATGTTCACCATCGCCGCGCTCATCAGCGCGGACACGTGGCTGGGCGCCTCGGGGTGGGCGCGGGGCAGCCAGACGTGCAGCGGCACGATGCCCGCCTTGGAGGCGAACCCGGCCAGCGTCGCCACGAACACGGCGCTCCGGACGGCCGGGGGGAGGCCGCCCGCGGCCTCCCGCAGCCGGTCGAACGACTCGCCGTGGGACGCGGCGGCGAATCCGGCGAGGCCCGCGAGGATCGTCACCAGTCCCAGGTGGGTCATGACCGCGTACCAGAGCCCGGCCTCCCCCACCGACGCGCGCCGCCGGTGCTCGGCGACGACCAGCAGCAGCGACGTGATCGCCATGAGCTCCCAGGCGAGCAGGAACGTGGTCACGCTCGCCGCCGCGGGAACCAGGAGCATCGCCAGCACGAACAGCGGCAGCATGGCCTGCACGGCCCGGCCGTCCAGGCCGTGCCCGGCGTCGGCGCCGTCCCGTCCCGGGCGGCTGTAGCCGGTCGCGTACACGGCGGCGCACACCGCGACCGCGCCGGTGACGGCGATGAACAGCCCGCCCAGGGGATCGACCGTCAGGCGCACACCGGCCAGGGGCAGCAGGTCCGGCAGCCACGCCGACCACGGGCGGCCCGCCATCGCGGAGAGGCCGGCGGCGACGGCGGCGGCACCCGCGGCGGCCGTCGCCCCGCCCACGGCGGCCGGGCGGACCCGGCGCGGGAGCGCGGCACCGGCGGCGGCGAGCAGCCCGAGGGCCAGGGCCGCGCCGAAGGCGGCACCGGTCAGGTTCGTCATCGGCCGGTGAGCCCGCGCAGCGCCGCGACGATCGCCTCCGGCTCCGGCGGGCAGCCCGGCACCTCGGTGTCGACCGGCACGACGTCGTCCACCGCGCCCGCCACCCCGTACGCGCCGGCGAACACGCCGCAGCCGCGGGCGCAGTCGCCGAGCGCGACCACGACCTTCGGCGCCGGCACCGCCTCATGGGTGCGCCGGAGCGCCACCCGCATGTTGCGGGTCACCGGCCCGGTCACCAGCAGCGCGTCGGCGTGCCGTGGCGACGCGACCAGCCGCGCCCCGTACCGCTCGGCGTCGTGGACGGGCCCGAACGCCGAGGCGATCTCGACCTCGCAGCCGTTGCAGGACCCGGCGTCCACGTGCCGGATCTGGACCGACCCCCGCAGCTCGGCCGCGGCCTCGGGGACGGCGCCTCCGGGGCGCGCGGGCGGGTCCTCGGCGACCCGCCCGGTCCTGATGATCTTGCGGAGCAGCTCTCTCACCGGGTTCCCCGACATGCGATGGCGGACAGGGCGGCGCGGCGGCGAAACCTTCGCATCCTGCGCAATTGCCAATATTAGCAATCGTTGAGGTGTGCAATGAACGGGACCGGCGCGCGCCGTCCGCGCTACCGGGCCCGGTGTTCGCCCTTCGGGCGGTCGGCGCGCAGGTCGTCCAGGAGTTCCGCCTGCCCCGTGAGCACCCCGGTGAGGATCGACCGCGCGACCGCGAGGAGGTCGGCCACCTGGGGGCTGGTCAGCGAGTAGATGACCGTCACCCCCTCCTTTCGGGAGACGACCAGCCCGGCCCGGCGCAGCACGGCGAGCTGCTGGGACAGGTGGGCCGGCTCGATCCCGACCTCCGGGAGCATCTCGGCGACCGCGTGGTCGCGCTCGCTCAGCAGCTCCAGCACGCGGATCCGGGCGGGGTGCCCGAGCGTCTTGAAGAACTCGGCCTTGAGCTGGTACAGCGGCGTGCTCACGGCAGGCGGCCCCTCGGGGTCTCCGCAGCGGCCGGCCGGTGATACTGGGTCCACCCGGCGGCGTTTCTGCTGGATAGGCGGTCGGTTAGCAAATATGGCAATTGCTAATGCTAGCAACTCCTCGCCGGGCGGAGGCCCCGCTCCGGCCGGGCGCCCAGCCGGGACGGGGCCTGATCGGGCCGGGCTACCGGGGGATCCGGTAGGTCACGTGGGTGACCATGCCGGTGCCCGACACGGCGGCCGGTTCCAGCCGGAGGTCGCCGACGCCGGTGAAGAGCCGCTCCCCCGCGCCGAGCACGATCGGGGCGATGTGCAGGCGCAGCTCATCGATCAGGCCCGCCGCCAGGTACTGGTTCACCGTCTGCGCTCCGCCGCAGATCGCGACCTCCTGGCCGCCCGCCGCCTCCCTCGCATGCTCCAGCGCGGACTCGATGCCGCCGGTGACGAAGTTGAACGTCGTGCCGCCCTTCATCGGGACCGGCTCGCGCGGGTGGTGGGTCAGGACGAAGACCGGTGCGTGGTAGGGCGGCTCCTCGCCCCACCAGCCCTTCCACTCCAGGTCCCACTCGCCGCGTCCCGAAGCGAACATGTTGCGGCCCATGACGAACGCCCCGGCCGCGGTGATGGCCTCGATGACGTCGGCGTGGGCGTCGGCCTCCTCGAACATCCACCGGTGCAGCCGTTCGCCGTTCTCGCCGAGCGGCTGGTCCAGCCGCTGGTCCGGTCCGGCGACGTATCCGTCGACGGACATCCCGATGTCGCAGGTCACCTTGCTCATGTCGACTCCTCCCGCGGCGCCCCTCCGGCACCGCTCACCAGATGGTCGGAGCGGCCGGCGCGTTCTCGACATACCCCCGCGAAGAAGGGAGGTCCTCCCCACCCCGGCACCGGCCGGCCGCTGAACCTCCCGCACCGCCCCGCGTAGGGTGATGGCGGCCACGGGGGGAAACCTGGAATCGTTGAACCGGACTCCGCCCGGTCCGCGTGCTGTAGGTGTCGCGTCTGCGGCGGGGGACCGGACCAGGGGAGGACGTGCTGACCACCGATAGCCGCATGGAGCGGGTGAACGACGAGGCCGCCGGCGACGGGCACGCCGGCGAGCCCGCGCAGGATGCCGCCCGGAAGCCGGGCGGCCGGGGTCCGCGGGGCGGGCCGGGGTGGCGCCGGACCGCGGGCCGGGCGGGCACCGTCGCCGCCTTCCTGTTCGTGCTGGCGGCGCTCGTCGCGCCGGTCGAGTCCACCCTCCTGACCCCGGGCGCGTTCGCGCGGATCCCGGTGGAGGGGATCGCCGGCGCCGCCCTGATCCTCGTCGTGCCGGCGAGGGCGCGGCGGTACGTCGCCGGGGCGGCGGGCGCCCTGCTGGGGCTGCTGTTCATCCTGAAGGTCATGGACATCGGCTTCGAGGCCGTGATGTTCCGGCCGTTCGACCTCGTCCTCGACTGGCCGCTGCTCGGTCCCGGCCTCGAGTTCGTCGAGAGGTCGTCCGGCCGGACGGGAGCGATCGGCGTGCTGGTCCTCGCGGTGGTGCTGGCCGTCGCCGTGGCCGTGCTCATGTCGCTGTCGGCGCTGCGGCTGGGCCGCGTGGCCGTCCGGCACCGCAGGACGACCGCGCGCACCGCCGCCGTGCTCGGCGCCGTGTGGGTCCTGTGCGCGGCGCTGGGCGTCCAGGCGACCGACGGGCTGCCGGTCGCGTCCAGGAGCACCGCCGTCCTCGCCTATGACCACACGATGCAGGTTCGGTCCAGCCTGAACGACGGGGAGGAGTTCGCCAAGGCCGCCGCCGTCGACGCGTTCCGCGACACGCCCCCCGACCGGTTGCTGACGGGGCTGCGCGGCAAGGACGTCGTCCTGGCCTTCGTGGAGAGCTACGGGCGCTCGGCGCTGGAGCACCCCGAGTACGCGGCGCAGGTCGGCGGCCTCCTGGACGCGGGCACGCGGCGCCTGGACGACGCCGGGTTCGCGGCGCGCAGCGGCTGGCTCACCTCCCCCACCACCGGCGGCGGGAGCTGGCTGGCGCACGCCACCCTGCTGTCGGGCCTCTGGGTCGACAACGAGCAGCGCTACCGGACCCTCGTCAACAGCGACCGCTTCACCCTCAACCACGCGTTCCAGCGGGCCGGCTCCCGGACGGTCGCGCTCATGCCGGCCATCACCCGGACCTGGCCGGAGGGCGGGTTCTTCGGCTACGACAAGGTGTACGACAGCCGCAACATCGGCTACCGGGGGCCGCGCTTCGCGTTCGCCACGATGCCCGACCAGTACACGCTGTCGGTCCTCCAGCGCAACGAGCTCGCGGGCGACGACCGCGCCCCCGTGATGGCGGAGGCGTCCCTGGTGTCGAGCCACGCGCCGTGGGCCGCGATACCCCGCCAGGTCCCTTGGGACCAGGTCGGCGACGGCTCGGTCTTCCAGGGCATGGGCAAGGGTGACGACGCGCCGTGGCCGCCGCCCGACAAGATCCGCGGTGAGTACCGCAAGTCCGTCGAGTACACGCTGAACACGCTCATCTCCTACATGGAGACCTACGGCGACGACGACACCGTGCTCGTCTTCCTCGGCGACCACCAGCCGTCCCCGGTCCTCGCGGGCCAGGGCGCGAGCCGGGACGTGCCGATCACGGTGGTCGCCAAGGACGAGGCGGTCCTGGCGAAGATCTCCGGGTGGGGCTGGCAGGACGGCCTCAAGCCCGCGAAGAACGGCCCGGTCTGGCCGATGCACGCGTTCCGCGACAGATTTCTCACGGCTTTCGGCGGCTGACCTGATTGGCGGGATCGCATCCCGGGAATGGTCCACGATGATCAGAATCCGCAGGTGCCCGACCCACCCCCCGCCAACTCCTGTGGAAGGCTCAGCATGCCGTACCC
>NZ_SMLC01000108.1 GCF_004349245.1 Actinomadura sp. 6K520
GGGTGCTAGGGGAGGGTGCCGCTGAGGACCCAGGCGGGGGTCCGCATGACCACGCCCTCGGCGGTCTCGAAGGGCCGCAGCGCGTCGATGCACGCCTGCCGGGCGCGGCCGGCCGCCTCCTCGGTCACCTGGGAGAGGCTGATGCGCATCGGCGTCCAGTTCAGCAGGAACCCGGCGACGTCCTCGGCGTCCTTGCCCCACGACCGGGACTCGATGACGTGGGGGAACGCCACATCGGTGAACCCGGCGCCCGTCATGACCTCGCCCATCCGGTCCGGGTCGGCCATCGGGTTCTCCTTGGGCTCCTTGACCCAGGGCAGCGCGAGCTGCTCCTGGATGGCGCCGAAGACCAGTGGCCAGTCGGTCTGCGTGACGTCACCGTGCACGATGGCCGACAGCCGGCCGCCGGGCCGCATGCTGCGCGCGATGTTGATCATCGCTGCGTGCGGGTCGTCGAAGAACGTCAGGCCGAACCTGCTGATGACGACGTCGAAGTCCCGCTCGGCGAACGGGTGGATCTGCGCGTCGCCCTCGACGAACTCGACGTTGGTCACGCCCTCCGCCGCCGTCAGGGCGCGCGCACGCTCCAGCATCGGCGCGGAGATGTCGAAGCCCACGGCGTGGCCCTTGAACGCGCGCCTCGCGGCGAGCCGGCTGGTCTGCCCGTTGCCGCAGCCGATGTCGAGCACCCGGTCGGTGGGGGTGATCGCGGCCTTGGTGAACATGTGGTCGTTGAACGCGCTGTTGAGGTGATCCCAGCGTTCGTGTTCCTCGGCCCAGAACACGCCTTCGTCGCCGTTCCAGTGATCCGCCATGGCGGCGTTGACTTTCGTCCCCATTGGACGCTCCTTCGGATGGATGGCAGGTGATACCGAGCGCTGGACGGACGACGGCCGGGCGGCGCTCGTGGCGGCGGTCCGGGCCGTCACGGCCCGAGGGTGACCGGGATCCGCTCGAACCCCCGCAGGCCGAGGCCGGGACGGCGCTGCGGCGCGCCGGCCAGGGAGACGGACGGGTGGCGCGAAAGGAGCCGCTCCAGGAAGACCTGGACCTCCAGGCGCGCCAGCCCGGCGCCGAGGCAGAAGTGGATCCCCGCCGCGAACGACAGGTGGGCGTTGTCGGTGCGGCGGATGTCGAAGGTGTCGGGGTCGTCGAACCGCGCCGGATCGTAGTTCCCGGCGGCGAGCATGATCGTCACGGTCTGGCCGGGTTCGAGCTCGGCGCCCGCGAAGGACACCGGCTCCAGCACGGTCCGGGCGTCGAACTGGACGGGGGAGTCGTACCGGAGGACCTCCTCGACCGCGCCCGGGATCAGGGCGGGGTCGGCGCGCAGCGCGTCCAGCGCCGCCGGATGGCCGAGCAGGGTGTGCAGGGTGTTGGCGAGAAGGTGGCCGGTGGTCTCGATCCCGGCGCCGAGGAGGAGCAGCGCGGTCGCCACCGTCTCGGCCTCGTCGAGGCTCTCCTTGTCGCGGGCCCCGACCAGGCGGCTGAGCAGGTCGTCCGCGGGGTGCTCGCGCTTGTGCGCGAGCAGCTCGGTGAAGTAGGCGGCGAGCTCGGACTCGGCGGTGATGGCCCGGCCGAGCGTGTCCGCGTCGGCGGTGGGCTCCACCATGGCGGCCAGCGCGGCCACCTGCGCGCCGAACCCGGAGCGGTCCTGCTCGGGGACGCCGAGCAGGTCCCCGACCACCCCCACCGGAAGCCGCTGCGCGAAGCCCGCCATGAAGTCGGCGCCGGGCTCGGCGGCGAGGCCGTCGAGCAGCGCGTCGACGCGCGCGGTCACCGAGGGCCGCAGGTTCTCGATGTGGCGGCCGGTGAACGCGGAGCTGACCACGCGCCGCAGCCGGCTGTGGTCGGGCGGGTTGGCGAACGACATGCTGCGCTCCAGCCGGTCCATCAGCTCGCGCAGGCGGTCCTCCGGGATCGGCCGGAGCCGAAATCCCTGGATCTCGTTGCCCTTGCCCAGTGCACGGTGCCGCAAGGCCGCGTCGCAGTCGGCGTGCCGGGTCAGCACCAGGGTGCCGTCGGAGGTGATCAGGGCGGGGGCCCGGTCGCGCAGCTCGTGGTATCCGGCATACGGATTCTCGTTCGCCGGATCCATCATGATCTGCTGGAACAGCCGTTCGGCCGCGGCGTCGGGGCCGGCCACCGCCGTCGGGGCAGGGGGAGCGTCGGTCATCGATGGTCCTTTCCAGCGAGCGCGGTCGGCCCACAGCGTTGCGATGCGAGACATCTCTGCCGGATATGAAGAGAATGCGGCGAGCTTTCGGAGTTGTCTTCGCCTTGATTGCTCGGGTCCTGACGACAAGTGCTGAAGATCAGGTAATGCACGCCGAAACTGGGCAGCCCCGGTCGCCGATGGCAGACTGTCGACCATGCGCGTGGGCATTCTGGGGACACTCGAGGTAGTGGTCGACGAGGAGAGGATTCAAGTCGGAGGCTCCCGTCTGCGCGCCGTGCTGGCCCGGCTGGCCCTGGAGGCCGGGCGGGTGGTGACGGTGGAGTCGCTGGCCGAGGCGATCTGGTGGACCGACGTCCCCTCGGACCCGGTGAACGCCCTGCATACGCTGGTGTCGCGGCTGCGCCGCGCGCTCAAGGGCGCCTCCGAGCTGCGCTGGAGCCAGGGCGGCTACCGTCTGGACATCCCCGCCGAGGCCGTGGACGCGCTCCTTTTCGAGGACCTCGCGGTCGAGGGGCGGCGCGCCCTGGCGGACGGGCGGGCCGCCGTCGCGGCGACGCACCTGCGGGAGGCGCTCGCGCTGTGGCGCGGCGAGCCGCTCGCGGGGGCGGCGCAGACCCCGTACTTCGAGGCGGCCGCCGGGCGGCTGCGGGAGCTGCGGCTGGCCACGATCGAGGACCGGGTCGACGCCGAGCTGCTGAGCGGGACGGTGAGCACCGACGTCGTCGCCGAGCTGGGCGAGTTCATCGCCGCCCACCCCCTGCGGGAACGCCTGCGCGGCCTGCACATCAGGGCGCTGCGCGACTCGGGGCGCCGCGCCGAGGCGCTCGCCGCCTACGAGGAGTTCCGCGGCTTCCTCGCCAACGAGCTGGGCGCCGACCCCGGGCAGCGGCTGCAGGACATCCACCTGTCGGCGCTGCGCGGCGGCGCCGCCGAGGAGGAGGCCCCCGAGTGGCCCGGCCGCGCGGCCGGGCCGCGCACGAACCTGTCGAAGGGCCTGACGAGCTTCGTCGGCCGGGAGAGGGAACTCGGCCGGATCGCCGCCGACCTCACCGAAGGCCGCCTGGTGACGCTCACCGGTCCCGGCGGCGCCGGCAAGACCCGCCTGGCGACCGCCTTCGCCGGCCAGGTCGCCGAGGACTACGCCGACGGGGTCTGGCTGGTGGAGCTGGCCAAGCTCGATGCCCCGCAGGACGTGCCCGGCGCCGTCATCGGGGTCCTCGGCCTGCGCGAGGGGATACTCGACGGCGCGGAGGGGTCCCGCGACGCCGTCACCCGCCTGGCCGACGTCCTGTCCGACGCCGAGGCGATGCTCGTCCTCGACAACTGCGAGCACCTCATCGACGCGGTCGCGCGGCTGGTGGAGGACCTGCTCGGCCGCTGCCCCGGCCTGCGCGTCCTGGCGACGAGCCGCGAGCCGCTCGGGATCGGCGGCGAGATGCTGTGCCCGGTGAACCCGCTGCCGCTGCCCGAGCCCGGCGCCTCGACGGCCGCGCTGCTGCAGACACCGTCGATCCGCCTCTTCCTCGACCGGGTCGCGGCGGTGCGTCCGGATCTGGCCCTCGGCGCCGACGTGGTGGAGACCGCCGCCGAGATCTGCCGGCGGCTGGACGGGCTGCCGCTCGCCATGGAGCTGGCCGCCGCCCGCCTGCGCGCCCTGCCGCTCGGGGAGCTGGCCCGGCGCCTGGACGAGCGGTTCCTGCTGCTGACCGGGGGCAGCAGGACGGCGCTGCCGCGGCACCAGACGCTCCGCGCCGTCGTCGACTGGAGCTGGGAGCTCCTCGACGGCGAGGAGCGCCGGTTCTTCCAGCGGCTCGCGGTGTTCCCCGCCACGATCACCCCCGCCGGAGCCGAGCGCGTCGCCGCGCCGTCCGGGCACGTCCTCGACGCGCTGCACGCCCTGGTCGACAAGTCGCTGCTCCAGGTGGCGGACGGCCACGAGGCCCGCTACCGGATGCTGGAGACCATCCGCGAGTACGGGCTCGAACAGCTGGAGAAGGCCGGGGAGCGCGACGCGGCCAGGGCCGCGCACGCGGCGTTCTTCCTGGAGTTCGCCGAGCGGGCCGAGCCGCAGCTGCGCGGCCGCGACCAGCTCCGCTGGCTGTCCGCGCTGGCGGACGAGCACGACAACCTGCTCGCCGCCCTCAACTTCGCCTGCGAGTCCGGCGACGCCGGAACCGCGGTGCGGCTCGCCGCCGCGCTCGGGTTCTTCTGGACCATGCAGGGCGACCACGCCGAGGCGACCCGCCGGCTGCGCCGGGCCCTGGACGTCCCCGGCGAGGCGCCGGAGGTCGCCTGGGCGACCGCCGCGACCCTGCACCTCTTCAACCTGGTCCTCTCCGAGGGGCCCCGCAAACCCCACTTCGTCACCGACGGGATGCGCGGGCGGATCCGCCGGGCGCGCCGCGCGGACGGCCATCCGACGCTCGTCCTCGCCGAGGTCCTGCTGGCGCTCATCGACAACGACCTCGACGGCGGGCTCGCCGTCGCCGGAGACCCCGATGCGCTCGACCCCTGGACGGACGCCATGGCGCGGCTCGTCCGGTCGTTCCTGCTCGCCAACAGCGGGAACATGGACGCGATGCGCCGGGAGCTCGAGACCGCCGTCGAGAAGTTCCGGGTCGTGGGCGAACGCTGGGGGCTGGCCATGGCGCTGACGTTCCTGGGCGGTTCCCAGACCGCCCTGGGCGCGGGCGGGGAGGCCGTCCGCGTCCTGGAGGAGTCGATCCGGCTGATGCGCGAGCTGGGCGCCGCCGACGAGGCGTTCCAGCAGCGGATCTGGCTCGCGGAGGCGCGCATCCAGGCGGGGGACCTGGAACGCGCCCGCGCCGACCTGCTCGAAGCGGCCGAGGGCCGCAACCTGCGCCTGTCGGCCCGGGTCACGGCCCTCATCCGCAAGTCGTTGTGCGACCTCGCACTGGACGCCGGCGACCTGGCCGAGGCCGAGCGGCACCTGGCCGTGGCGGCGCGCAGCCTCGATCTCGCGCCGAGCAAGGACACCCTGCTGGTCGCGATGCTGGAGTCGGTCTGCGGCAGGATGGCGGCCGCCACCGGCGATCTCGATGGCGCGCAGCGCTACCTCGCGGAGGCCCTCCGGCTCGCCCGGGACGTGGCCGACCTGCCGCTGGTCGCCGCCGTCGGCATCGGCATCGCCCGGCTGCAGCTGAGACGGGAGAGGCCCGAGCGGGCCGCGGAGGTCCTCGGTGCGTGCCACGTCCTGCACGGGGCCCCGGGCGCCTTCGGCCGCGACGACGCCCGCCTCGCCGACAAGCTGCGCGACGCCCTGGGCAGGGACCGGTTCGACACCGCCTACGGCAAGGGCGCCGCCCTGGAGCACCAGGGCGCGCTCGCGCTGCTCGACGCGTCGTGCAAGGCACCGGAGCGTGCGTCAGGCACGCGGTGAGCGGTGTTCGGCCGTCAACTCCTCCAGCAGCGGCACGATCCGGGTCGGAGCGGGCGCGGTCAGCACCTCCTTGCGCAGGCGTCGCGCGGACTCGGCGAACGACGGCTCGGCCAGCAGCCGCGCCACGTGCTCCCGCAGCGCCTGCGGATCGAACCGCTCCATGGGTGTCAGGTGCAGTCCGGCGCCCCGCTCCTCGACGAGGCGCGCCTTGTGCACCGTGTCCCACTGCCCCTCGGGGACGATGAGCTGCGGGACCCCGTGCAGGAACGCGGTCCCGAGCGCGTCGTGGCCGCCGGCGTGAACGACGGCCGAGCACGTCGGCAGCAGCGCGTCCAGAGGGGCGGTGTCCTCCACCCGGACGTTCTCGGGCAGCTCGCCCAGTCCCTTCTGCTGCTCGGTGTCCAGGACGACGACGACCTCGGTGCCGAGCCCCGCGACGGCGGAGACGAGCCCCTCGGCGGTCGCGTCCGGGCCCCACATCCGCTGGAGGGACGGTTCCCCCAGGACGCACACGCGCCCGCCCCGCCGCGGCGGCTCGTGCAGCCAGCGGGGCACGGTCGATCGTCCCGTGTACGGCATGTGCCGCACCGGCACGTAGTGCAGGGGCACCGGTAGCCGCAGCGACGGCGGGGTGGGGTCGATGGTCCAGTGCCCCACCACGGCGTCCTCGCCGAAGTCGGCCCCGTGGCGGGTGAGATGGCCTTCGATCCAGTCGCGGAGCGGATCGGGCCTCTCCCCGGCGGGGCGTTCCGCAGCGGCTTCGGTGAAGCGGGCCCGCATGTTCCCCAGCATGTCCAGTCCGAGGATCATGCGTGCGTGGGCCGCGCCGCACGCCCGCGCCGCGATCGGCCCGGCGAACGTGAAGGTGTCCCATACGACGAGGTCGGGGTGCCAGCCGCGGCAGAACGCGACGAGATCGTCGACCGTGGCATCCGGGGAGGCGTTCGCGAAGACGACCGGGGTCATCGTCGCGAACACCTTCTGCATGGCGTCCCAGGTGAGCTTCTCGGGACGCAGCTCGTTCATGTCCGGCGCGGCCCTGCCGGGTCCGCCCCCCTGCGCGCCCTGCGCCGCCAGCTTGGCGGCGATCTCCCGCATGCGCGCCTCCAGGTGGAGGGGCTCTCCCACCGGCACGGCCGTCAGCCCCGCGGCGGTGATGGCGTCGGCCAGGTCCGGCTGGCTGGCCACCCGGACCTCGTGGCCCGCGGCGCGCAGGGCCCACGCCATCGACACGAGACCGTTCAGATGGCCGACCGACGCGAACGTTGTGAACAGCACACGCATGGCATCCTCCTCGGGGTCACCAGGCCACGGGCAGGCTGAGGGGCGCACGCAGGAGCAGGCCGCTGCGCCACTCGACCTCCTCCGGGGCCACGTCCAGGCGCAGGCCGGGCACCATCCGCGTCAGCGTCTCCAGCGCCACCTGCAGCTCGTGCCGCGCGAGGTTCGCCCCGGCGCAGTAGTGCGCCCCCTGCCCGAACGTCAGGTGCGGGCAGTGCTCCCGGCGCACGTCGAAGCGCTCCGGATCGGTGAAGACCTCCGGGTCGCGGTTGGCCGACGCCATCGACGGCATGACGGCCTGGCCCGCGCGCACGGTCCCCGACGGAAGCTCCACGTCCTTGGTCGCCATCCGGAGGAGCCCGCCGTCGCCGGGCATCCCGAAGCGCAGCACCTCCTCCACCGCGGTCGGGATGATCTCCGGCTCGTCGCGCAGGACGCGGTACTGGTCGGTGGTCAGCAGGCTCAGCACGCCGCGGGCCAGCACGCTCGCCGTCGTCTCGTACCCGGCCATGATCAGCATGACGGTCAGGTGCACCAGCTCGGCCTCGCTGAGCCGCTCGCCCTCGTCGTGCGCGCTGATCAGCGCGTCGACCAGCGCGTCGCCCTCCCGGTCGCGGCGCCGCTCGATCAGGTCGCGGACGTAGCCGGAGAACTCGACCGCCGCGGCGACGCGCTCCTCCGCCGTGAACGCCGTACTCGAAATGATCATGTCCGTCCAGGTCCGGAACCGCTCCCGGTCGCCCGCCGGGACGCCGAGCAGCTCGCACATGATCTGGATCGGCAGGGGGAGGGTGAACGCCGCGACGAGGTCCGCCGGGGGCCCCGCGGCGAGCAGGTCGCCGGCCAGCCGCTCGGTGATGGCGACGATCTTCGGATGCCAGGTCTTCACATGGCGGGGGCTGAAGATGTCGCTGAGGATGCGGCGGACGCGCGTGTGCCGGGGCGGGTCCATGTTGGTGAGCGCGTTGGGGTCCTCGCCGAACTCCTCGCCCGGCAGGATCCGCGGCGCCTCCGGAGCGAGCAGCGCCTCGCGGCTGAACGCGGGACTGGTCAGCACGGCGTGCACGTCCTTGTAGCGGACGGCCAATACGGCCTCGTCGCCGCTGGGCATCGTGACGGGCGCGAGCGGGGACTCTTTCCTGCGTTCGGCGAACTCCGGGGGAGGCGACCCGTCCGGCCGCGCGGAGAAGATCCCCTCGTCCTGCTGCGTCATCTCCCGGCACCTTTCGACGCTTACTGGTGTTCCAGTGAGTGTGTGCCGCCGAGAACCCGCGGGGGAAGCTTCTAAATTGCTCTCCTCGGAATCCGGGCGGCCGCGCCATTTCTCCTTGACCGGTTCTTCAGCGCGCTGTGGTAAATCGGCTGAGTCGACGAGTGACCAGGAGGGCGGCACGGTGGAGATCACCCATCGCTTTGTCAGGGTGAACGGAATTCGGCTGCATATCGCGGAGGCGGGTACCGGGCCGCTGGTCCTGCTGATCCATGGTTTTCCGGAGTGCTGGTACGCGTGGCGGCACCAGCTGGCCGCGCTGGCGCGGGCGGGCTATCACGTGGTCGCGCCCGACCAGCGCGGGTACGCGCGCAGCGACCGGCCGGCGAACGTCGAGGACTACACGATCATGCATCTGGTCGGCGACGTGGTCGGGATCCTCGACGCGCTCGGCGAGGAGCGCGCCGTGGTCGCCGGCCACGACTGGGGCGGCGGCGTCGCCTGGCACACGGCGCTGCTCCGGCCCGACCGCGTCCGCGGCGTGATCGGGCTGAGCATCCCCTATCTGCCGCGGACGCCCGCCCCCATGACCCCGCTCATGCGGGTGGGCCTGGGGGAGGGCTACTACATGCTCTACTTCCAGAAGCCGGGCGTCGCCGACGCCGAGCTCTCCCGCGACCTCTACGACACGTTCCGCCGCGTGCTGTACGCGCCGTCCGGCGACGGGCCGCAGGACGGCTCCATGGTCGTGCCCGAAGGCGGCGGCTTCCTGGACCTGTGCCCGGACCCGGAGAAGCTGCCCGACTGGCTGACCGAGGAGGACATCGACGTCTACGTGACCGAGTTCGCGGAGGCGGGCTTCACCGGCGGGCTGAACTGGTACCGCAACCTCGACCGGAACTGGGCCCTCACCGCGCCGTGGCACGGCGTCCCGGTGCGGGTCCCGGCGCTGTACATCGTCGGCGACCGGGACATGACCCTCGGGATGCTGCCGGCGGAGCCGGTGTCCGCCGAGGCGGTACCCGACCTGCGCGACATGGTGATGCTGCCCGGATGCGGGCACTGGACGCAGCAGGAGCGCCCCGACGAGGTCAACGAGGCGATGCTGCGGTTCGTGGCCTCCCTTGACTGAGCCGCCCGCCGCGCCCGCGGCACGTGCGGGCGGGCTGCCAGCCGTCTGTAGGCGCGATGCCAGCGGCGCTTGGCAGGCTGCGCGGTCATGAGCTACGCGTTCCAGACGGACGGCCTGGTCAAGCGCTTCGGCGCGACCACCGCCCTCGCAGGTATCGATCTCGGCGTCCAGAGCGGCGAAGTGCACGGGTTCTTAGGGCCCAACGGGGCGGGCAAGAGCACCACGATCCGCGTGCTGCTGGGCCTACTGCACGCCGACGCCGGATCCGTCCGGCTGCTGGACGGCGACCCGTGGCGGGACGCCACACGGCTGCACCGGCGGCTCGCCTACGTGCCGGGGGACGTCAGCCTGTGGCCGAACATCTCCGGCGGCGAGATCATCGACCTCCTCGGCCGGCTGCGCGGCGGTCTCGACACCGCCCGCCGCGACGACCTGCTCGAACGGTTCGAGCTCGACCCGCGCAAGAAGGCGCGGACCTACTCCAAGGGCAACCGCCAGAAGGTCGCCCTGGTCTCGGCGCTCGCCTCGCGGGTCGAACTGCTGATCCTCGACGAGCCCACCTCCGGGCTGGACCCCCTGATGGCGGAGGTCTTCAAGGACTGCGTGGCCGAGGAGCGCCGCGCGGGTCGCACCGTCTTCCTCGCCAGCCACATCCTCGCCGAGGTGGAGCAGCTCTGCGACCGGATCACCATCATCCGGGCGGGCGGCATCGTCGAGAGCGGGACCCTCGACGAGCTCCGCCACCTCACCCGTACCCGGGTCCGGGTGCTGCTGGGCCGGCCGCCGGGGCCCGGGGAGGAGCCGCCCGACCTGCCCGGCGCCCACGAGGTCGGCGTCGCGGACGGCTGGCTGTCCTGCGAGGTCGAGGCCGGCCGGATCGGGTCGGTGCTGGAGCGCCTGGCGCCGTACGACATCCGCGAGCTGGTCAGCCAGCCGCCCTCGCTGGAGGAGATGTTCCTGCGCCACTACCGGGCCGAGACGGCGGCGCCGGGCGCGGAGGCGGTCCGATGACCGCCCGGGCACCGGCCACCGCCCCGCCGCGCCGGCCCGCCGGGCGCCGCGGCCCCGACCTCGCCGGCGCGGGCGCGCTCACGCGGATGATGCTGCGGCGGGACCGCATCCGCCTCGCGGTCTGGCCGCTGCTGACGCTCGGCGTCCTGGCGTCGCTGCTCAACGGGGTGACGAGCAGCTACCAGGACGCCGGCGAACGGCGGACGTACGCGGACAACCTCGGGGACAGCGCCGCGGCGGCCGCCTTCAGCGGCCCGCTCTACGGGCTGACCGAGCTCGGGGGCATCGTGGTCGCCGAATCGCTCACCATCGTCATGTTCGCGGTGGCGCTCGCCGGCCTGCTGCTGGCCGTCCGGTACACGCGGGCCGAGGAGGAGACCGGCCGGGCCGAGCTCGTCTCCTCGGCGGCGGTGGGCCGGCAGGGCCGGCTGGCGACGGCCCTGTTCGTGGCGGGCGGCCTCGGCCTGCTCGCCGGGTCGCTGTCGGCCGCCCTGACCGTCGCGTTCGGGCTGCCGCCGGCCGGCGGCGTCGCCTACGGCCTGGCCGTCACGCTCGTGGGCTGGCTCTTCGCCGGGATCGGCGTGCTGTTCGCGCAGGTCTTCGAGCACTCGCGGGCGGCGGCCGGCGCCTCCGCCGGGGTGTTCGGCGCGTCGATCGTGCTCCGCGCCATCGGTGACGCGACCCTGGTCGCCGACCCGGGGAGTCCGCTGCGGCACCTGTCCTGGGCGTCCCCGTTCGGCTGGGCGTTCCAGGCCCGCCCCTTCACCGGGGAGCGCTGGTGGGTGCTGCTCCTGCCGCTCGCCGGGACGGTCCTCATCGTCGCGGTGGCCGCGGCCCTGGGCGTCCGCCGCGACGTGGGCGCGGGCCTGATCCCCGCGCGGCCCGGCCGGGCCACCGCCACCGGCCGGTTCGGCACCGTGTGGGCGCTGGCCTGGCGGCTGCAGCGCGGCGCGATGATCGGCTGGGGCGTCGGCGTCGCGCTCTTCGCGGTCGCGTTCGGCTCGTTCGCCATCGAGATGCGGGACATGGCCGAGCCCGGCAGCGAGTCCGCCGAGCTCCTCGCACGTCTCGGCGGCTCGGCGTCGCCCGCCGACAGCTGGATCGCCTGGACGCTGGGCATCGCGGGCATGGCCGCGGCCGTCTACACGGTCTCCGCCGTGCAGCGCCTGCACGCGGAGGAGGACGCGCTCCGGACGGACATGGTCCTCGCCACGGCCGTCAGGAGGGGGCGGTGGGCCGCCGCGCACCTGGTGATCACGGCCCTCGGCGCCGCGGCCATCATGATCGCCGCGGGTGCGCTGACGGGCCTGGTCTACGGCCTGCGCGCGGACGACCTCGGCGGGCAGCTGCCCCGGGTGCTGGGAGGCGCCCTGGTGCAGGTCCCGGCCGCACTGCTGACGGCGGCCGTGGCGTACGCCTTCCACGCCTACCTCCCGCGGCTCACCTCCGCGATGTGGGCGCTGGTGATCGGGGCCGTGCTGCTCACCCAGCTGGGCTCCAGCCTGAAGCTGAACCAGGCGGTGCTAGACCTGTCGCCGTTCACCCACACGCCGAAGGCGCCGGGCGGTCACGTGGACGCCATGCCGCTGCTGTGGTTCGCGGGCGGCGCGGCGGCCCTGGTGGCCGTGGCGTCGTACCGGCTCCGGCGCCGCGACATCGGCGTGCACTGAGGCGGGACGTGTTCCGAGGCGGGGGACGGGCGGCTTCGCGGTCAGGGACGGACGGCGGTGGTCAGCCAGGCCGGCGTGGTCATGCGGACGCCGTCGGGGCGTTCGAACGGGCGGAACGCGTCGGCGACGGCCCGGCGGACCTCCGCCGCCTTCCCGGGCTCGAGCTCTTCGAGCATCCGGTGGATCCGGCCGTAGGAGAGCATGAAGTCGGCGGCGTCCTCGGCGTCGGTGCCCCAGACGCTCACCTGCACGACCTCCTGCGTCGTCACCCGGGTGAAACCGGCGCCGTCGAGCACCCGCGCGATGCCCTCCGGGTCGGTGAAGCCGTCGCTGGGAGCCGGCTCGCCCATGAGCGGCACGGGCATGTTGGCCATCATGTGGGTGAAGACCTTCAGCCAGTCCCCCTTGCTGTAGTCGCCGACGCAGAGCGAGGCCAGCCGGGCGCCCGGGCGCAGGGCGCGGGCGATGTTCGACATCGCCGTCACCGGCGCGCAGAAGAAGGTGAGCGCGAACCTGCTGATGGCCACGTCGAAGGCGGCGTCGGGGAACGGGTACACCTGCGCGTCGCCGTGCACGAACCGCGTGTTCGACAGCCCCTCGGCGACGGCCTTGGCCCGCGCCGTCTCCAGCATGGCGGTGGACAGGTCGATGCCGACCGCCTTGCCGGCGGTCCGCCGGGCGGCCAGCCGCGTCGTCTGGCCGTTGCCGCACCCGATGTCGAGCACCTCGTCCTCCGGTCCGATGCCGGCCGCGGCGAACAGGTCCGCGTTGAAGACGCCGTTCACCCGGTCCCAGCGGTCCGGCTGGGCGGCGTGGCGGCGGCCGTCGTGGCCGTTCCACGACTCGGCCTGTGCGGTGTTGGCGATCTCGGTCATGACGGGCTCCTTGCTGGCAGCGGCGCTGCGTCCGCGGCGGTCGGCCTCACGGCGCGGGCGGGATGTTGTGGTTGCCCGCGAAGACGTTGTCGGGGTCGTAGGCGCGCTTGACCTCGGTCAGTCGCCGGTGGTCGGCGGGGGTGTACGCGGTCGCGGTCAGGTCCGGGTCCTCGAGGAAGTTCAGGAAGGCGCCGCCGGTGACGTGCGGCCGCAGCGCCGTGCCGAGCGTGTCGATGGCGGCCTTGGCCTCGGTGGCCTGCTCCCTGCTCGCCGCGGGGGCGCTGCCAGTGATGATCGAGAACGGCACGTCGCGGTGGCCGACCGGCCCGGCGTCCGGCCCCGGCCGCGCCATCGCGCCGCCCCAGTAGCGCAGCTCGACCGCCGCGACCGGCCCGTCCGCCATGACCGCGTCCACGCAGCCGCCGGCCAGCTCGGCGGGCAGGTCCCGGGCCAGGTCGACGCTGCTCTCGACGAGCATCGGCGGGGGCGGCGGGCCGAAGATCTCCGTGGTCATGTCCGCGCAGGGCATCGTCCGCAGCGGATACATGATCGGTTCTCCGGCGGCCGCGCGCAGCGGGGCGAGCAGCCGTTCGGCCTCATCGGCGTCGCCGGCGTGGACGACCCGCAGGCCGAGCGCCCGCATGCCCCGCATCGGCTCCGGAAGCTGGGGGGAGTCCGGCATCTTGAGCAGGACCAGCGCCGTGCTCATGTCGTCCGGCTGGCCGGGGGCCCACTCCCGATAGCGGTCGATGGTGTCCGCGGCCCGGCCGATGTCGAACATCGCCATGCCGCCGTAGACGTGCGTGATCGGGTAGAGCCGGAACTCCAGGGAGGTGACGACCCCGAAGTTGCCGCCCCCGCCGCGCAGCGCCCAGAACAGGTCGGGGTTCTCCTCGGCGTCGGCCGTCAGCAGCTTGCCCTCCGCGGTCACGACCTCGGCCCGCACGACGCTGTCGGCCGCGAACCCGTGCCGGCGCGACAGCAGGCTCGCGCCGCCGCCGAGGGTGTATCCGACGACGCCCACCGACATCGCCGTCCCCGAGAGCGGCATGAGACCGTGCGGGGTGGCCGCCGCGAGGACGTCGCCCCAGGTGGCCCCGGCCCCGGCCCGCGCGGTCCGGCGCACCGGGTCGACCTCGACACCGGTCATCGAGCCGGTCCGGAGCATGAGGCCGCCCTCGTACGGGCGGATGGTGCCGTGCCCGGTCGCCTGGACGACCAGCGGGAGCCCGCCGTCGCGGGCGGCCAGCAGGATGTCCCGCACGTCGCCCGGCCCGGTCGCCTCGGCCACCAGTGCCGGGCCGACCTCGGTGAGCCGGCGCCAGGGCAGGCGCGCCTCGTCGTATCCGTCCTCGCCGGCGCGGAGGACCGCGCCGCCGATCGTGTCACGCAGCCGGGCTGCGGTGCCGGCGATGTCGTGGGGTCGGGTCATGGTTTCCTCTCCGTCGGTCGCGGCGGCGGTCAGCCGGCCTGGGCGCGGTGCACGGCGGTGAGCGCCTCGAGCGAGGGCACGATCTCGTTGGGGGTCGGCATGGTGAGGCTCTCCCGGCGCAGCCGGCGGGCCGCGCGGGCGAACGACGGCTCGTCCACCAGCCGGGCGACGAGGCGCGCGAACTCCTTGGGCTCGATGCCGCGGGCGTCCCCGACGGCGAGGCCGATGCCGCCGTCCTCGGCGCGCTGCGCGAGATGGGAGGTGTCCCACTGCCCCTCGGGGACGATCAGCTGGGGGACGGCGCAGGCCATGGCCGTGCCGAACGTCTTGACGCCGCCGTGATGGATGATCGCCGCGGAGCCCGGCAGCACGGCGTTCAGCGGTACGAACTCGACCATCCGTACGTTGTCCGGCATGTCGCCGAGTGCCGCGCGCTGGTCCGCGCTGAGGGCGGCGACCACCTCGACGTCGAGGTCGGCGACGGCGGAGAGCATGTCGCCGAGCCTGGAGACGCCGCCCCACATGTCGCGGTAGGACAGGCCGAGCGTGAGGCACACCCGCTTGCGGCGCGGCGGCTCGCGCAGCCAGTCCGGCACGACGGACCGGCCGTTGTAGGGGACGAAGCGGACCGGCACGTAGTGCAGGGGGACCGGCAGGGACAGCGAGCGGGGGGTGGGGTTGATCGTCCACTGCCCGGTGGCGACCTCGTCGTCGTAGGTGGCGCCGTGCCGTTCCAGGCGGCTCGCCAGCCAGTCCCTGAGCGGGTCCTCGCGTTCGGCGGCGGGCCGCGAGTCCCGGTCCGCGACGAAGCGGGTCCGCATGGCGCCCATCAGGTCGAGCCCGGCGATCAGCCGCGCGTGCGCGGCGCCGCACGCCCGCGCCGCGATCGGGCCGGCGAACGTGAAGGTGTCCCAGACCACCAGATCGGGCCGCCAATGGCGGGAGAAACCGACCAGGTCGTCGATCATGCCGTCCGGCGAGCAGTTCTGGAAGACGAAAGGCGTCATCGTGCCGAATATCTTCAGCATGTACTCCCGGGTGAGTTTCTCCGGGCGCAACTCGTTCATGTCGAGGCCGGCGTCGCCCGCGTTTTGCGGGGCCGCGACGTTTTCCTGGTCGAGATTATCGTTGATCTCCTGGACCTGCTGGGCGACATCGTGCGACTCGCCCACCGGAACGGCGGTGAGCCCGGCCGAGGTGATGGCGTCGGCCAGATCGGGCTGGCTGGCGATCCGCACGTCGTGCCCCGCGGTTTGCAACGCCCACGCCGTGGTGACCATGTTCTGCAGATGGCTGGGTGCGGCGAATGTCACGAACAGGACTCGCATAGGGACTCCTTACGCCGGTGGCGAGGCATGTGCTGCCGAAGTCTAGAAGGGCGCGCTGAGGGGCTGCTGAAGGATGAATTGAGGACTTGCCCGGCGCCGCGGATTCGGTTGCAAGCGTTCTGTAGGCGGTTTGCCAGTAACGGCTGTCACGCTCAGTGGTATGACCTATGCGTTTCAAACCGAGGGCCTGGTCAAGAGATTTGGTGAAACCACGGCTCTCGCGGGAATCGACCTCGCGGCGCGGCCGGGAAGCGTGCTCGGCGTGCTCGGCCCCAACGGGGCGGGCAAGACGACGGCCGTGCGCATTCTGGCCACGCTGCTGCAGCCGGACGAAGGCCGGGCGCTGGCATGCGGATACGACGTCGTCCGGGACGCCGCCCGGGTGCGCGAGCTGATCGGCCTGACCGGCCAGTACGCCTCCGTGGACGAGGACCTCACCGGGCAGGAGAACCTCGTGCTGATCGGGCAGCTGCTCAACATGCGCCGGAAGGAGGCGCAGGCCCGCGCCTCGCAGATGCTCGAACGGTTCGAGCTCTCCGACGCGGGCGGGCAGAAGGTCGGCACCTATTCCGGCGGGATGCGCCGCCGCCTCGACCTCGCCGCGAGCCTCATCGGCCGGCCCGCCGTCATCTACCTCGACGAGCCGACGACCGGCCTCGACCCCGGAAAGCGCGGGGACGTCTGGCGGATGATCCGGTCGATGACCGACGGCGGCGGAGCCGTGCTGCTGACCACGCAGTACCTGGAAGAGGCCGACGCGCTGGCCGACGACATCGTGGTCATCGACCACGGCGAGGTCATCGCGCGCGGGACCGCGGCGGAGCTGAAGGCGCTCGTCGGGGGCCAGACCATCTCGGTGCGGCCGAAGGACCCCGGGCGGCTGGCGGAGGTCGCGACGATCATCAGCGGGGTGGCGGGCCGCCGGGCCGAAGCCCACGGCCGCGACGTCGTCACCGTCCAGGTGGACGGTGACGCGGAGCTCAACCGGACCGTCCGCGAACTGGAGGCGGCGGGGATCGGCGTGACCGAGCTCGCGCTGCGGCTGCCGAGCCTCGACGAGGTGTTCTTCACGCTCACCGGCCGCAGCAAGGCGAAGCGGGACGACGAGGACGAGGACGAGGAGGAGGCGGCATGAGCGAGACGACGTCCGCGGTCGAACGGACCGGGGAGGAGGAGCACGTCCGCCTGGAGGCGCCGCCGCACCGCCGGTACGCGTTCCTGTGGCACAGCCTCGCGCTGGCCAGGCGCAACCTGGTCAAGATCAAGCGGAACCCGATCAGCATCAGCGACGCGGTGATCGCGCCGGTCACCTTCCTGCTGATCTTCGTCTACATGTTCGGCGGCGCGGTCTCCGGCTCCACGCACGCCTACCTGCAGCGCACGCTGCCCGCGATCCTGGTCCTGTCGGCGATCATGGCGGGCATGATCGCCACCGGCGTCAACCTCTCCCTCGACATCAAGAAGGGGATCTTCGACCGGTTCCGCAGCCTGCCCATCAGCCGCTCGGCTCCGCTGGTCGGCTCGGTGCTGGCCGATGTGGTGCGCTACCTCGTCTCCATCGTCACGCTGCTGGCGTTCGGGTACCTGATCGGGTTCCGGATCGAGACCGACCCGCTCTCGGCGCTCGCGGCGGCGCTGCTGACCATCGTCTTCGGGATGAGCCTGAGCTGGCTATGGGTCCTGCTGGGGATGGTCATCAAGGAGACCGCCTCGGTGCAGACCATCGTCGCGCTCAGCATCTTCCCGCTGGCCTTCGGCACCGACATGGTCGCGCCCGTCGAGACGCTGCCGGGCTGGCTGCAGGCGTGGGCGAAGGTCAACCCGGTCGGTCACACGATGGAGGCGTGCCGCGGCCTGCTCATCGGCGGTGACGTGGCCGAGCCGGTGACCATGTCGCTGCTGTGGTCGGCGGGCCTGGTCGTCGTGTTCGCGCCGCTCGCGGTGCTGGCCTACCGCCGCCGGACCTGAGCCGGCGCGCCGGATCCGGTCCCGGCCGGATCCGGCGCGCACTCACCTGGTCTGGCCGGCCCCGCCCGGCCGGACCAGGTGAACGTCAGACCAGGTGAACCTCGGGCACGTACAGGATCCAGCGCCCGCCGGCCGCCGTGAACTCCTGCTCCTTGGCCATGATCTCCTCGGCGTGGTTCCAGGCGAACAGCAGCGCGTAGTCCGGGTACGGGTCACGGAAGTCGGCCGGCGGCCGGACCGGGATGTGCCGGCCGGGCGTCAGCCGGTGCTGCTTGGCCGGGGTCGTGTCGCAGACGAACGGGACGAGGTCGGGACCGATCATGCAGAAGTTGGTCACCGTGGCGCTCTTGGCGGTCGCGCCGTACCCGGCCACGGTGGCTCCCTCCGCCCGGAGGGCGCGCAGCAGGGCGACGAGGTCGTCCCGGATCCTGTCCACGTTCGCCGCGAACCCGCGCAGGGCCGAGGGCTCGGTGAGCCGTTGCCGCCGTTCTGCCGCGAGCAGCTGCCGCACGGCCGCCGACCTCGGGCGGGCACCGGCCCGCGCGAGCGTGTACCGCACCTCGCCGCCGTGGACGGCGAGCCGCTCGACGTCGACCAGCTCGAAGCCGAACGCCTCGGCCATCAGGTGCACCGAGGACGCCGAGAACAGGAAGAAGTGCTCGTCGTAGATCTGGTCGAAGCTCGACTTGGCGACGATGTCGCCGAGGTAGGGGTCCTCGAAGACGAAGATGCCGTCGCGTGCCAGCAGCGCGTCGACGCCCTCGAACACCGAGGGCATGTACGGGATGTGGCACAGGGTGTTCGCCGCGTAGATGACGTCGGCCGGTCCCTCGGCGGCGCGGACCTCCGCCGCCGTCGCGCCGCCGAAGAAGTCGGTGCGCACCCGCACGCCCTTGGCGGCGGCCAGCCCGGCGACGCCCGACGAGGGCTCGAAGCCGAGATGGCGCACGCCCGCGTCCTTGATCGTCTCCAGCATGATCCCGTCGTTGCAGCCCATCTCCACGATGAACGGATCGGGGCCGGTGAGCTCCGTGGCGAGGAAGCGGCGGGCGACGCCGACGAAGTGCTCCCGCATCACCGACGACCCCGACGAGTGGTACGGGTAGTCGGCGTGGAACATCAGGTCGCGGGGCACCTCGTCGACGAGCTGGACCATCGTGCACGACCGGCAGCGGCCGACGGCGAGCCGGTAGAAGAACTCCTCGCCGTCGTCGGCGGGGTCGCGGAACCGGTCCGACAGCGGCTGGCGGCCCAGGTCCAGGAACTGCTCGACGCCTCCCCCGCAGACGCGGCAGCCGGCGGGCGCGGACACCTCGGCACGATCGTTCATGGGCGGGCTCCTTTGCGGGGGAGGCGTGTCCGTCCCGGCCGTCACAGCGCGGCCAGCACCTCGCGCAGCGCGTCGATCACCTTGTCCTGGAGGTCTGCGGACAGGGACGGGTACATGGGAAGCGAGAAGATCTCGCCGGCGAGCCGCTCGGTGACCGGCAGCGCGCCCTCGGCGTAGCCGAGCTTCGCGAACCCGCTCATGGTGTGCACGGGCCACGGATAGCTGATGTTCAGGGCGATGCCACGGCTCTTGAGGCGCTCGATGATCTCGTCGCGGCGCGGGTGCCGCACGACGTACACGTAGTAGACGTGCGCGTTGCCGGGGGCCGTCGACGGCAGCGTCAGCCCGCCGGGGCCGGTGAGGTCGCCGAGCCCCTCCTCGTACCGCCGCGCGACCGCCCGACGCCGCGCGATGTAGGTGTCGAGGCGGCGGAGCTTGCGGCGGAGGATCTCGGCCTGCACCTCGTCGAGGCGCGAATTGTGCCCCGGCGTCCGGACGACGTAGTACTTCTCGGCCATCCCGTAGTAGCGCAGCCGGCGGAGGTTCGCGTCGGTGTCCGCGTCATCGGTGATGACGGCGCCGCCGTCGCCGTAGGCCCCGAGCACCTTGGTCGGGTAGAACGAGAACGCGCCCGCGTCGCCCATCGTCCCGGCCGTCCGGCCGTGATGGCGGGCGCCGTGCGCCTGCGCGCAGTCCTCCAGGATGTGCAGGCCGTGCTCGGTGGCCAGCCGTTCGAGCGGGGCCATGTCGACGCACTGCCCGTAGAGGTGGACCGGGAGCAGGGCCCGCGTGAGCGGGGTGATCGCGTCCGCCACCTGGCCGGTGTCCATGAGGTAGTCGTCCTCGTTCACGTCGACGAAGACCGGTGTCGCGCCGGCGGCGTCGATGGCCACGACCGTGGGCGCCGCGGTGTTGGACACCGTGACGACCTCGGCGCCGGGGCCGATGCCCAGCGCCTGGAGGCCGAGCAGGACGGCGTTGGTGCCGTTGTCGACGCCGGTGCAGTGGGAGATCCCGTGGTAGTCCGCGAACTCGGTCTCGAAGCCCTGGACGCTCTTGCCGAGGACCAGCTGACCGGATTCGAACACCGTCTCGACGGCGTCGAGCAGGTCGGCCTTCTCCCGCTCGTACTCGGCCAGGTAGTCCCACACACGAGTCGTCCTGCGGCTCACGGGGCCACCTCCTCGTCTCCGGCTCCGCCGTTCCGCCCGGGCCGCGCCGCCCAGGTGCTCATGTAGTTGTTGTCCCGGTCGATGCCCAGCGCCTGGGCGCTCAGGAAGTCCACCCCGTCGACGTAGGTGTACGGCTGCATGAACCCGCCCGCCCGTACGTCCCGGTAGAGCCGGCCCAGCAGGTGGGACGCGGTGTACGAGGCGCCGCCGAGCAGGGTCAGGCAGTCGCTGACGATCATCGGTGCGAGCTGGTTGACCAGCATCTTGGCGCACTGGAAGGACCGCATCATCCGGTGGCCGCGCTCGGCCGGGTCGCCGCTGAGGTCGCCGCCGGCGCCGTCGGCGGTCGCCAGCGCCGCGCCCGCGGTCGCGCGCAGCGCGTACAGGCGCGCGTCGATCTCCGCGAGGAGCGTGCGGGTCGCGCCGGCGGGAGCCCCGGAGCGGCGGGCGACGGCCGTGACCGTGCAGTCGCGGGCGGCCTGGGCGATCCCGGCGTAGATCCCCAGCATGGCGATCGAGCTGACCGTCTGCCCGGCGAGCACGGCGTCGTTCCGGGAGCCCACCGGATCGCGGACGAGCACGTCCCCGGCGGGTACCGGGCAGTTGTCGAAGACGACGTCGACCGTGCCGGAGGCCCGCATTCCGAGGCCGTCCCAGTTGTCGAGCACCGCCAGGCCCCGCGCGCCGCGGGAGACCACGGGGGAGGCCAGCCGGGGCTGCTCGCCGGGCACGTCGGTCTTCGCGTTGATGACGAAGTGCGTGCCGATGGGCCCCATGCTGACCAGCGTCTTGCGGCCGGACAGCAGCCAGCCGCCCGAGCCGTCGGGCGACAGCGTCGTGACCACCGAGTGGTGGTCCCTGATGCCGGAGCAGACGACCGCCTCGCCCGCCGCCATGAGCCGCAGCAGCCGTTCGGCCAGCGCGCCTGCCCGCTGGTCACCGTGCCGCCATTCGAAGCCGAGGGTGAGCCCGCGGCTGAACTGCATGTGCAGGGCCAGCGCCGTCGACGCGTCCGCCTTGGCCACCTCGAGGAGCGCGACGGCGACGTCGTACAGCCGGTCGACGCCGAGGCCGCCCAGCCTGGCGGGCACGGTCGCGCCCATCAGCCCGGTCTTGCGGAACGCGTCGAAGGTGTCCGCGGGAAAGGCGCCCTCGCGGTCGTTCTCCGCGGCCGACGCCTCGATCCGCGGCAGGTGCTCGGCGAGTCGGTCGAGCAGCGCGCGGCCCTGGGCCGTCAGCGGCCCCTCGAGTGCCGCCGCGTGCTGGAGTGGGGCTCGTGTGGCCACGGGGGCTCCTCACACCCTTCCCGGCGGCCGTCAGGCCCGGGCGCCGGTCGCCTCGAACGCCCGCACGATGCCCACGGTGTCCGAGATGCCCTCGCAGTGGACGACTTTCCCGTCGCGGAATGTCCAGAAATGGACGAAGCGCACGTTGAATTCGCCGCCCGATTCGCGGAACCTCCCGGTCCAGTCGCCGAAGGCGGCGGCCCAGTCGCCGTCGACGTGGATGGCCTCGACGTTGAATCGCGTCGTCTCCAGCATTTCCACCGCGCCCTGGAAATACTGGGCGGGGCCGTCCGGTCCCGTGTAATGACCGGTCGACCAGGGGAGCGACGTCGGCGTGAGGATCTCGGCCGATGGATCGAAGAGCTTGGGCAGCAAATCGACGTCCGCGGTGTTCAGGCCCTCATAGAGCTGCTCGACCACGGCCCTCAGCTGCTCGGACATAGGCCCCTCCTGGCTGGTGGTGAATCGACGCATGCCTTTCCACTATCTACTCCCGGTCGGCCGCCCTCACCTCCCAGGTTGCTCGATCCAATTCGACGTGCAGCCTTCTTCCGGCACCGAAGTTTTGGGACGATAAAGCCCGTGTGCGAGAGAATCGCGGTGCTGACCGGCGCGACCTCGGGGATCGGGAAGGAGATCGCCCGGGCGCGGCGCGGGGCCACCGGGTCGGGGTCGGGTGCCTCGACCCGGCCAGGGGGGCGGTCCTGGCCGCGGAGTCCGCGGCCGAGATGCCGGACGCCGACCTCGAGACGTTCCTCGCCGACTGTAGGTCGGGTGTGCGCGTTCTGTAGGAGCGGAGGGGAATCCTTGCCTCATGACTTCTGCCTCTACGGAAAAACCCGTTATGACCGTCACCCGATTCAAGGGCGCGGCGGACAACGCCGACGAGATCAGAGCGCGGCACGCCGCCCTCGTGTCCGCCATCCGCGCCGTCGTGTCCGGGCTGGACGAGACCTGGCTCGGCAGGACCGGCGAGGACGCGTGGGTCAGCATCTGGCGTTGGGACTCGGCGGAGCGCCTGCGCGAGGCGCAGGGGCTGGCGCAGAAGCTTCCGGAGACCCCGGAGGCGTTCGCGGTGGTCAGCGATGTCACGGGCGAGGAGGTGGAGTTGCTCGACGAGTCCTGAGCGCCGGACGCCGGTACGCGCGGCGGCCCGGCGGGGCGCCCGCCGCCCGGCCGGGCACCCGCGGCTCGCACGTTTCCAGCGACGGGAAGGCGGAGGGGGCGCGATGAGCGCGGACGCGGACGAGGGGCGCCGGGACGCCGGAGCCGACGGGCCCGGAACCGGTCAGCCCGGAGCCGGTCGGCCCGGAGCCGGTCGGCCCGGAGCCGACGAGGCCGCAGTCGACAGGCAGGGCATCGACGAGATGACCACGGCGCTGCTGACGGCCTCCCGTCTTCTCGTCGCGATCTCCGCCCGGTCGATCGCGGCGGTCGAGGAGACGCTCACCCTGCCGCAGTTCCGGATGCTCGTCGTCCTGTCCTCGCAGGGGCCGTCCAAGCTGGTGGCCCTCGCCGAGAAGCTCCACGTCAACCCCTCGACCGCGCTGCGGATGACCGACCGGCTCGTGGCCGCCGGGCTGGTCGACCGCCGGGCGAGCCCGCACAGCGGACGCGAGGTCCGCATCCAGCTCACCGACGCCGGGCGCGCGGTCGTGGACACCGTGACGGCGCGCCGCCGCGACGAGTTGGCCGCGATCGTCGCGCGCATGGCGGCCGAACAGCGGCGGTCCCTGGTCGCCGCGCTCCGGGCCTTCACCGCGGCCGGAGCGGAGCCTCCGGCGACCACCCCCGCCCCGCTCGGCTGGGCGTGACGCCGTGCGGCCGGCGGCACCGACCGCTTCGACCCGAATCATTGCACCATGCAAAGTTGTGAGTTAGCTTGTGCGGAGCAAGGTGCCAATCGGCCGATCTGGAGGCGCGATGGCGATGGTCAGACCACCGGGCGGGACCCGGCCGCGACTACTCGAGGCGGCCGTCGGGCTGATGGCCGAAGGCGGCTGGTTCGCGGTGACCTCCGAAGGCGTCGCGGAACGGGCGGAGGCCAACGAGGCGCTGGTCACCTACTATTTCGGAACGCTGGACAATCTCCGCCGCGCGGCGATCGCGCACACGCTGGAGAGCGAGCTCGAAGCGCCGGTGCTCGCCATACTGCAGGCCGAGAACGCGCTGGACGGGCTGGTCGTGGCGATCGCGGGCCTCGCCGCCGAGGGGCCGTCCGTCGGGCAGCGCGTCCTCGTCGAGTCGATGTCGCAGGGGCTGCGCGACAACGACCTCCGCGCGCAGACCGCCGCGCAGTTCCAGACCTTCCGCAACCTGCTGGCCGACCGGCTCAGCGAGGACCAGGCATGCGGGCTCGTGCGCGCCGACGCGACACCGGTGGCGCTGGCCGACCTGTTCGCGGCGCTGATCGACGGCCTGCTCCTGCACCGCCTGGCCGATCCGCAGTTCGACGCGGCGCGTCCGGCGATCGCCCTCGCCGAACTGCTGCGCCGCGGGCCGTGCGCCGTCAACGGCGACTTCCGCGACGGCCCTCGGCCGACCGGCCACTACGCCGGCAGCCTCATGGGCTCCTAGCCCGGGCTCACGCGGCCGCCGAGGCGAGGCGCTCCTTCAGCGGCTCCCACCAGGCGCGGTTCCCGGCATACCAGCGGACGGTCGCCGCCAGCCCGTCGCCGAACGCGACGCGAGGCGCGTAGCCCAGCGCGCGGAGCCTTCCGTCGTCGAGCGAGTACCGGCGATCGTGGCCCTTGCGGTCCGGTACGCGTTCCACGCTCGTCCAGTCGGCGCCAACGGCGTCGAGAAGCCGCCGGGTGAGCTCGGCGTTCGTCAACTCGGCGGTGCCGGCGACGTGGTAGAGCCCGCCGGGCTCGCCGTGCTCGATCGCGGTCTGGATGCCCCGGCAGTGGTCCTCCACGTGGATCCAGTCGCGGACGTTGGCGCCGTCCCCGTAGAGCGGGACGGTGCGCCCGTCCAGCAGATTGGTGATGAAGAGCGGGATGACTTTTTCGGGGAACTGGTACGGGCCGTAATTGTTGCCGCAGCGGGTGATGGTCACCGGCAGCCCGTGGGTGCGCGCGTAGGCGCGGGCGAGCATGTCCCCGCCGGCCTTCGCGGCGGAGTACGGCGAATTGGGCGCCAGGGGAGCCTCCTCGTCCCAGGAGCCGGCGTCGATGCTGCCGTACACCTCGTCCGTGGAGACCTGGAGCACCCGTCCGACTCCGGCGCCGAGACAGCCCTCCATGAGGGTGTGGACGCCCTGCACGTTCGTGCGGACGAAGCTGTCGGCGGTCCGGATCGAGCGGTCGACATGCGTCTCGGCGGCGAAATTGACCACCACGTCCTGGCCGGGGAGCACCCGGGACAGCAGATCCGCGTCGCAGATGTCCCCGCGCACGAAGCGGTACCCGCCCTCGACCGGGGCGAGATTCTCGAGGTTCCCCGCGTACGTGAGCTTGTCGAGCACCGTGACCTCGACGTCGTTCCAGCCGTACGCGCCCGACAGCAGCTCCCGCACGTAGCACGAGCCGATGAAGCCGGCACCGCCCGCGACCAGAACTCGCTGCACAGCTGCTCCCGACTGTCGAGCGACCGGACACCAGAACGATTCGAGCCTAGGCGCGCACGGCGCGCGCGGGGACTTCGAGATTGCGGTGGTCGCTCGCGGCGGCGGCCTTGTCCGGCCCCTGGCGGGTGAGTACCGTGACGTCGGAGGAGGCACGGTGACGCACGCGAGGCCGGTGTACCGGCCGGGGATACGCCGGCGGATCGGCCACATCCGCGATCTCACCGCCCTCCTGCTGCGCACCGGCCTGCTCTTCGGCGGAGGGCCCCGCCGCCTCGTCCGGCAGCTCGGCACGCTGCGGCGCTGGGGCACCACGCTCGCGGGGCTCGTCGCCTCGTCCGCCGCCCGCTCCCCGTCCCACCCGGCGCTCATCGACGACGAGGGCGTGCTCACCTTCGCCGAACTCGACGAGCGGGCCGCCCGCCTCGCCGCCGCGTTACCCCTCCACGGGCCCCGCCCCCGCGTCGGCGTGCTGTGCCGCAACCACCGCGGCATGGCGCTGACGCTCGTCGCCTGCTCCCGGCGCGGCGCGGAGGTCGTGCTGCTCAACACCGGGTTCGGCACCGGCCAGATCCGTGCCGTGCTCGGCGAGCTGCGCCCCGCCCTCATCGTCGCCGACGCCGAGTTCGCGCCGCTGCTGGCCGACGTCCCCATCGCGCTGCGCCGCAACGTGCTGTGGGCCGACCGCCGCCCGCCGGCCGCCATGCCGCTCGCCGCGCCCGTCCCGCTCGCGACGGCGCCGCCC
>NZ_SMLC01000109.1 GCF_004349245.1 Actinomadura sp. 6K520
CAACAACCCCCCCACCATCCCCCAAACACCCTCAATCAAGACAAATGCCCCAACCCCACAACACCCGATCACGAACGCCCACAAACACCAAAGCCATGCCCCCGCCGCAAGCCCACCCCACTCACTCCGACTCACCATGCACACAAGGACCAGAAAGAAACACCGCACCTAAAACGGACCAAAGAACACCGCACGGCGGCGATCGTACAAATCACCCGCTCAAGGAAAGGCCCACCAGGGCCCTGACCACCGAGGGCAGCCGCAACAAACATCGCGCGACCACCCCAGCCAACGCCGCAACCACCCTCAACCGTCGCAATCACGACCGACGCCAGGCTTCAAGCCCGCGAGAACCTGATCACGCAGCAGCCCCTGGGCGAGCCACAGCGACGCAGCCATCGCACGCAACACATTGCCCGCCACAGGAAAGGCGCCCCCGCCCCTGACACATTGGCCGCGTAATCACCACCGGCGACAGCACCAGCCACCAGCACAACAACCGCAACGTCCGCGATCGCGACCGAAGGCAGATTACGAGCCCGCGAGAAACCTGATGGCAAAGCGAGCCCTGGGCGAGCCACCCGCACCCACCCGCACCCCCGTTACCCGCAAAGCCCAGCCGACACCGCAACCCCGCAACAACCCCAACGCCTGCGATCGCGTCCGAAGGCAGGTTCCGGAGCCTGCGAGGAACCTGATCGCGCAGCGAGCCGCAAGGCGAGCCGGAGCGATGCAGCGATCGCGCGCATTGCCCGCCGAAGGAAGGCGCCCTAGCGCCTGACGCCAAGGGCAATGCAATGAACTAGTGCGCGGCTTCTTGCCAGGTTTGGCCTGTGCCCATGGAGACGCTCAGGGGGGCGTGTAGGTCGTAGGCGCCGGCCATTTCGGTGCTGACCAGGGTTTTGAGGGTTTCCAGTTCGCCCGGGGCCACTTCGAAGACGAGTTCGTCGTGGACCTGGAGGAGGATGCGGGAGGTGAGGCCGGCGGTGTTGATGGCGCGGTGGACGTTGAGGCCGGCGACCTTGATGATGTCGGCGGCCGAGCCCTGGATGGGGGCGTTGAGGGCCATGCGTTCGGCCATTTCGCGGCGCTGGCGGTTGTCGGAGTTGAGGTCGGGCAGGTAGCGGCGGCGGCCGAGGATGGTTTCGGTGTAGCCGTCCTGGCGGGCTTTGGCGACGATGTCGCGGAGGTAGTCGCGGACGCCGCCGAACTGCTCGAAGTACTCCTCCATGAGGCCACGGGCCTCGTCCGGGGAGATGCGGAGCTGCTGGGAGAGGCCGTAGGCGGACAGGCCGTAGGCGAGGCCGTAGTTCATGGCCTTGATGCGGGCGCGCAGTTCGCCGTCGATCTGCTCGGGTGGGAGGCCGAAAACGCGGGACGCGGTGATGGTGTGGAAGTCGGCGCCGGATCCGAACGCCTCAAGGAGTGCCTCGTCCTCCGAGAGGTGCGCCATGATGCGCAGCTCGATCTGGGAGTAGTCGGCGGTGAGGAGGGATTCGTAGCCGTCACCGACGACGAACGCCTCGCGGATCTGGCGGCCTTCGGCCGTGCGGATCGGGATGTTCTGCAGGTTCGGGTCGGTGGACGAGAGGCGGCCGGTCGCGGCGATCATCTGGTTGAACGTGGTGTGGATGCGCCCGTTGTCGTCGGCCATCGGGATGAGGGAGTCGACGATGCTCTTGAGCTTGGCGACCTCCCGCCAGCGCAGGATGTGCTCCAGGACGGGGTGGGGCTCCTTCTCCAGGAGGTTCGTCAGGGCCTCGGAGTCGGTGGTGTAGCCGGTCTTGGTGCGCTTGGTCTTCGGCAGGTTCAGCTCGTCGAACAGGACCTGCTGGACCTGCTTGGGCGAGCCGAGGTTGAACTCGCGCCCGACGGCGTTGTGGGCTTCCTGTTCCTGCTCCTTGACCTGGCCGCCGAGGGACGCCGACAGTCCCGCGAGGTGCTCGGTGTCGACCGCGATGCCGGCGCGCTCCATGTCGGCCAGCACGCCGACGAGCGGGAGTTCCACTTCTCTCAGGAGGCGGGTGGCGCCGCGCTTCTCGAGGTCCTTGTCGAGGACGTCGGCCAGTTCGGTGACGGCGCGCGCGCGGACCGCCAGGGCCTGCGCCGCCTCCTCTTCGCCCGAGCCGTCGAGGGTGAGCTGCCCCGACTCCTCGGTTTCGCTGCGCAGTTCGCGGTGGAGGTAGCGCAGCGCCAGGTCGGCGAGGTCGAACGTCCGCTGGCCGGGGAGCGCCAGGTAGGCGGCGAGGGCGGTGTCGCTGGTGACGCCGTGCAGGGTCATGCCGCGCGCCGCGAACGCCAGCATCGGGCCCTTCGCCTCGTGGATCGCCTTGGGCCGGGCGGGGTCGGCGAGGTAGGCGGCGAGGGCGCGCTCGTCGGCCTCGATCAGTTCCGCGGGGTCGAGGTGGACGGCCGGTCCCTTCTTGGACGCCAGCGCCACCGCGGTGATCTCCCCTGTGCCGCGCCCCCAGGTGCCGGTGACGGCGATGCCGAGCCGGTCGCCGGCGTTGGCGTCCAGCCAGCTGCCGAGCGCGCCGGGCTCCAGCGCGTCGAGTCCGACGTCGAAGCCCTCGTCGGCCTCGGGCTCGGCCGCCGAGAGCGTCGAGTACAGGCGTTCGCGCAGGACCCGGAACTGCAGCGAGTCGAACAGGGTGTGGATCTCCTCGCGGTCCCACTGGCCCATGGCCAGCTGCGGCGGCGTCAGCTCCAGCCCGACCTCGGCGTCGAGCTTGTTGATCTGGTGGTTGCGCAGGACCTGGGCGAGGTGCTCGCGCAGGTTGTCGCCGGCCTTGCCCTTGATCTCCTCCACCCGGGCGACGAGGGTGTCGAGGTCGCCGTACTTGGTCAGCCACTTCGCGGCGGTCTTCGGGCCGACGCCCGGCACGCCGGGCAGGTTGTCGCTGGTCTCCCCCACCAGGGCGGCCAGCTCGCGGTACCGCTGCGGCGGGACGCCGTACTTGGCCTCGACGGCGGCGGGGTCCATCCGCGACAGCTCCGACACGCCGCGGACCGGGTAGAGGATCGTGACGTCGTCGTCGACGAGCTGGAACGCGTCCCGGTCGCCGGTGACGATGAGGGTCTTCATCCCGGCGCGGGTGGCCTGGACCGCCAGCGTGGCGATGATGTCGTCCGCCTCGAACCCCGCGACCGACAGCCGCGGGATGCGCAGCGCGTCCAGCACCTCGAAGATCAGGCTGATCTGGCTGCGGAACTCGTCGGGCGTCTTCTGCCGACCCGCCTTGTACTCCACGTACTGCTCATGCCGGAACGTCGGCTCCGAGCGGTCGAACGCCACCGCGATGTGGGTGGGCTGCTCGTCCCGCAGGACGTTGATGAGCATGGACGTGAAGCCGTACACGGCGTTGGTCGGCTGCCCGTCGGTCGTGGAGAAGTTCTCCACGGGCAGCGCGAAGAACGCCCGGTAGGCCAGAGAGTGCCCGTCGAGCAGGAGGAGCCGGTCACTCTTGTCAGGGGTCGCTGCTGTCGTCGCCACACCAGGACTCTAGTCTGCGCGTACGACAGTTTTGTGGAGGCGTAAGTGACTGACACCCCGGGGCCGCAGCCCGCCGCCGACCCGACCGGCTTCGGACCGGACGCGTACGGCGACCTGGGCAAGGCCATGGGCATCGAGTTCCTGGAGGCATCGCCGGAACGCGTGGTGGGCCGCATGCCCGTCAAGGGCAACACCCAGCCGTACGGGCTGCTGCACGGCGGCGCGTCCTGCGTGCTGGCCGAGTCGATCGGCTCGACCGGCGCGGTGCTGCACGCCGGGCCCGGCCGCATCGCCGTGGGGATCGAGATCAACGCCACCCACCACCGGTCCGCGACCGGGGGCCATGTGACGGGCGTGGCGACCCGCACGCACGGCGGGCGGACGCTCGCCACCTACGACATCGTGATCACCGACGACGAGGACCGCCGCATCTGCACCGCGCGCCTCACCTGCATGCTGCGGGACGCTCCGGAAGGTTGATCCGCGCTTTCTTTGCGATGCGCGCCCCCGGGTCTGTAGCGTGGGTCGAAACAGGCCCGGGATCACCGAGTAGACAACGTACGCGCCGGTAAGGTGCGTACGGCCCCAAAGGTGATCCCGGGCCTCTTTTCGTCTTGCGATCACCGACTCGCATATTTCACAAAACGGTCACAACAGATCACGACTCGGCCGCAACCCCCACTCCCGTCTCCTCACGAACGTCCAGGTCAAGTAGCCTCCGTGGCACTGTACAAACGGACGCAAAGAGGCTGTCCACGGACATCTGGAGACGCCCATGCAAGGCGGCAGAAGGTTCCGCACCCTGGCACTCACCGCCGTTGCCGCGCTCGCCCTCGCGGCCTGCGGCGGCGGCGACGACGGCGGCGAGGACACCAACGCCGGCGGCGGCAAGAGCGACGGGGTGCTCAAGCTCGGCTACATCTTCCCCGAGAGCGGTGAGCTGGCCCACCTCGGCCCGCCCCAGGTCTCGGCGGCCAAGTACGCCATCTCGGAGATCAACAAGGCGGGCGGCGTGCTCGGCAAGCCGGTGCCCGAGGTCGTCGGGTCGGACGAGGGCGGCAAGGCCGAGATCGCCAACGCCTCCGTCGACCGCCTGCTCGGCCAGAAGGTCGACGGCATCGTCGGCGCGGCGGCCTCCGGCATGTCCCTCGCCGTGCTCGACAAGGTCAAGAGCGCGCAGAAGGTGCAGTGCTCGGGCTCCAACACGGCGCCGACCTTCACGGACTACAAGGACGACGGCTTCTACTTCCGCACCGCGCCGAGCGACGTGCTCCAGGGCCCGATCCTCGCCGACACCATCACCGGTGACGGCCACGCCAACATCGCCATCGCCTACCGCGGCGACGACTACGGCAAGGGCCTGGCCGAGGCGACCAAGGCGGCGCTGGAGAACGTGGGCGGCACCGTGCCGGTCATGGAGGCCTACGAGCCCAACACGACCAACTTCAACGCCACGGTCTCCAAGATCCGCGACGCCAAGCCGGACGCCGTCGTCATGGTCTCCTTCCAGGAGGGCGCCCAGCTCGGCACCAAGCTCATCGAGGCCGGCTTCAAGGCGAACCAGTTCTACAGCGCCGACGGCATGAAGGACGAGGAGATGGCGGAGCGCTTCTCCAAGAGCGACCCGTCCGTCATCGAGGGCTTCAAGGGCACCGGCCCCGCCTCCGTGGAGAACAAGACGTTCACCGACGGCCTGAAGGCGTTCGACCCCAAGCTGGAGGTCTTCCAGTACGCGCCGCAGGTCTACGACTGCGTCGTGGTGATGGCCCTGGCCGCCGAGACCGCCAAGACCGACGACCCCGCCGTCTTCAAGACGAAGATGAACGAGGTCACCAAGGGCGGCGAGAAGTGCACCACCTTCTCCCAGTGCCGTGACCTGATCAAGGACGGCAAGGACGTCGACTACGACGGCGCCAGCGGACCGCTCGACTTCACCGAGCCCGGTGAGCCCGGCTCCACCGAGATCGAGATCTACGAGTACAACGACAAGGGCAAGTTCGAGATCATCGACACCGTGCAGAGCAAGCCGGTGAGCTGACCTCGGCAGCGCGAAAGAAGGGCCCCGCCCGGGTCCGCGGGTTCTAATGATCCCCGCAACGCCCTGACCTTCAGGGAGTTGCGGGGATCATGGATTTTGCGGGCCTGAAGGCGGGGTTCTTCGAGGCACTGGACCGGGAGAGCGGCAGTACCTCGGGCCTCGGGGGGCTCTCGGGCAGTCGGGGTGAAGCGTGCCACGGCGTACTGTGGCACAGCCCCGCAGACCTCGAACACGTCGCCCAGCCACTCAACGGCCGACAACGCAAAACGCTCGGCTGGAGAACCCCAGCCGAGCGCCTGCGTGATCCACTGACGACCACATTGGCCATCAGGTGTTGCGAGGACCCCGAGAATCCGCCGATTCGGCCGGGGCCCTTTCCGTTTCCCTCCCGGGTCCGGGCCGGCGCCACCGCGCCGGCCCGGCCGGGCTCCGGTCAGTCGACCTTGGCGAGGGTGCCGAGGTACAGCTCGATGACCTTCGGGTCGTGCAGCAGTTCGGCGCCGGTGCCCGTGTAGGCGTTGCGGCCCTGGTCGAGCACGTAACCCCGGTCGGCGATCTGCAGGCAGCGCCGCGCGTTCTGCTCCACCATCACGATGGACACACCGCACGCGTTGATCTTCTTGACCTGCTTGAAAACCTCGTCCTGGAACTTCGGCGACAGACCCGCCGTCGGCTCGTCGAGCATCAGCACCGACGGGTCCATCATCAGCGCCCGGCCCATCGCCACCATCTGGCGCTCACCGCCCGACAGCGCGCCCGCCTTCTGCTTGCGCCGCTCACTCAGCAGCGGGAACAGCTCGCAGACGAACTCGAACCGCTTGGTCCACTGCTTCGGCCGCAGGTACAGCCCCATCTCCAGGTTCTCCTCGACACTGAGCGAGGGGAACACGTTCTGGGTCTGCGGCACGTACCCGACCCCCCGCGACACCAGCTCGTGCGCGGTGAGGTTCGTGATGGGCGAGCCCTTCAGCCGGATCGCCCCCGAACGGACCGGGATCAGCCCGAACATCGTCTTGATCAGCGTCGACTTGCCGGCACCGTTCGGCCCGATCACCGCCACGACCTCCCCCTCGGCGAGGGTGAGGTCGCAGCCGTTGAGGATGTTGACCTCGGGGATGTACCCCGAGACCACCTTCTCCGCCACCAGCAGGGGCTCCGGAGCGGCCTTCTCCGCCGCCCGGACGTCCTTCTCGGTCATCCGCTACTCCTTCGCCCCTGGCTCGTCGTACCTGGTTCCAAGGTAGGCGTCGATGACCGTCCGGTTGGAACGGATCTGCTCCGGCGGGCCCTCGGCGATCACCTGCCCCTGCGCCATGCAGACGACCCAGTCGCTGATGCCCATGACGACATCCATGTCGTGCTCCACGAACAGCACGGTCATGCCCTCGTCGCGCAACGCCCGGACGTGCCCGAGCAGCGACTGCGTCAACGCCGGGTTCACCCCGGCCATCGGCTCGTCCAGCATCACCATCGACGGGCCCACCATCAGCGCACGCGCCATCTCCAGCAGCTTCCGCTGACCGCCCGACAGCTCACCGGCGAACGAGTCGCGCATGTGCGCCAGCTTGAACCGGTCGAGCAGCTCCAGGGCGCGCTTCTCCTGCCCGCCCTCCTGCGGACGCCACAGCGGCGGCACCAGCGCGTTGAAGAAGTTCTCACCGCGCTGCCCGACCGCCGCCAGCTTCATGTTCTCCAGCACGGTCAGCCGCGTCAGCGCCTTCGTGAGCTGGAACGTCCGCACCATGCCGCGCCTGGCCATCTTGTGCGCGGCGAGCCCGGCCGCGGGACGGCCGTCGAACGACCACGTACCGCCATCCGCCCGGTCGAACCCGGTCAGCACGTTGAACAGCGTCGTCTTGCCCGCGCCGTTGGGGCCGATCAGCGAGGTGATCGTCCCGCGCTGGACCTCCAGGTGGCCGACGTCGACCGCCTTCAGCCCGCCGAACGCCCGGCTCACCCCGTCGGCGACGAGGATCGGATCCGGCTTGGCGATCCCCGGGGTCCCGGTGAGCCCGGCCAGTGCGGACTCCTTCGGCGGGACCGCCTCCTCCACCGCCTCCTCGGCCAGCTGCCGGGCCTCGACGATCTCGCTGTCGCCCAGCTCGGCGCCATCGCCCTCGACGCCGTGCGCGTCCTTCGGCTCATCGGTCACGGAGCAACATCTCCCTCCTGCTGCCGAGCACGCCCTGCGGCCGGTAGATCATGATCAGCATGAGCAGCAGGCCCACCACCGCGAAGCGCAGCGGGCCGATGTCCGACGACTCCAGGATGCTGTCGGAGATGTACCCCGCGCTGAGCGCCTGCCGAAGCGAGGTGTCCATCAGCACCAGCAGGAACCAGAACATCCACGCGCCGACGATCGGCCCGAGCACCCGCCCGGCCCCGCCCATCAGCAGCACCGTCCACAGGAAGAACGTGATCTCGGGGTTGAACGTGTCCGGCTGCACCGACTGGAAGCCGATCGCGAACATCACACCCGCCAGGCCGCCGATCACACCACCGAGCAGCAGGCTCTGGATCTTGAAGCCGAAGACGTTCTTGCCGAGCGCCCGGACCGCGTCCTCGTCCTCCCGGATCCCCTTGAGGACCCGGCCCCACGGGCTGTGCACCAGCAGGTACACCATGACCGCCACGACGGCGACCAGCGTCCAGCCCAGGAGCATCACCCACAGGTCACGGTCGGAGTAGGAGAACCGCCCCACCCCGTACGAGCCCGCCGGAATCGGATTGAGCTCGAAGAACGGGTTCGCGAACTGCTGCAGCCCGTACACGCTGCCCGTCACCTCGTTGGCGAACTCCGCCCGGTACACCAGGCGCATGATCTCCGCCGCCGCGATCGTCACGATCGCCAGATAGTCGCCCCGCAATCGCAGGGTCGGCAGGCCCAGCAGCAGCGCCAGCACCGCCGCGCACAGCAGGCCCACCAGCACGCCGACCCACATCGGCCAGCCGAACGTGCTCACACTGATCGCCAGGCCGTAGGCCCCCACCAGCATGAAGCCCACCTGGCCGAAGTTCAGCAGGCCCGTGTAACCGAAATGGACGTTGAGGCCGATGGCCGCCAGCGCGTACACCGCCGCCTCGGGGGCGAACGCCCCGCGGAGCGCGGAAAGGAGAATGTCGATGAAGTCCATGTGCCGCGCCCCCTATCCGACTCGTTCCGCGCGGCCCAGGATCCCCTGAGGCCGGAACAGGAGTACGAGGATGAGCACCACCAGCGCCCAAGCGTTCTGCAGCTCCACCGGAAGCCACAGCGTGGACACCTGCGCCACGATCCCCACGACCAGGCTCCCCGCGATCGCGCCGTACGCGGTGCCCAGCCCGCCGAGGATCACGGCGGCGAACATCAGCAGCAGCAATCGGAACCCCATGTTGAACGAGACGTTCTCACTGACGCCGTAGAAGACCCCGCCGAGCGACGCGAGGCCGCCCGCCAGCATCCACACGTACAAGATCACCCGGGAGACGTCGATGCCCGACGACTCCGCGAGGTCGCGGTTGTCGGCCACCGCCCGCATCGCCTTGCCGATGCGGGTGCGCTGCAGCCCGAGTCCCACCGCGACCAGCACCGCGAAGGAGATGACGATGATCGTCAGGTCCCGCGGCGTGATCGACAGCGGGCCCCACGTCAGCCGCTCCTGGATCTGGTAGTCGTTGTAGGGCTGCGCCGTCGCGCCGAACCACACCTGGACGCCGTGCCGGATCAGCAGGGCCAGGCCGATCGAGACGATGAACATCTGGATCAGCGCCACCCCGCGCCGCCGTAGTGGCTGCCAGATGCCCCGTTCGATGGCCCCTCCTATGCCGACCCCGGCGACCACCGCCACCAATGTCGCCGGCACCAGTTGCCAGGAGGGCCCCTGCAGGTTGAGGAACCAGGCGATCACCGCGCCCAGCGTCACCATCTCGCCGTGGGCGAAGTTCACCAGCTTGGTGGTGCCGAAGATCAACGAGAGACCGACCGAGGTGATCGCGATGATGGCGCCGAACCGCACGCCCTCCAGCAGCAACTGAAGGAACTTCTCTCCCGTTCCCGGGCCCGTGTCGGCCTGCGGGGCGCTCGGACCACCGTCCGCCCCCTGGCCGGCCTGGCCCTGGGCGGCCAGCGGGAACAGCACGTTCCGCTCCTGGCCCTCGGTCACCGAGATGCCGCTGAGGGCCTCGCCTCCTTGGCGGCGCGGGACCACCCCTTGCGGAAGGCTCCCGACGTCGAGGCTGACGTCGTAGCGCCCCGGACCGGGAACCTCGACGCGCCACTTGCCGTCGGCCCCGGTCGTGGCTTCGCCGACCTCCTTCTCGCCCTGTTGGACTTTGATCACGATGTCCGCGACCGGTTTGCGGTCGGGACCTCGCACCGTGCCTGCCAATGCCTCGCCCTCAGCCGCGAACGCCGCCGGGGTGACCAGCAGGATCGCGGCGAGCGCGAGCAGGGCGGCCGCCAGTGTTCGGCGCACACAGGCTCCTTTACTCGCACATCAGGAAATGTGTGGCGAGCGTAGCGAAGCACCGTTAAGGGGTCCGCCACGGGAGCGGAGTCGTGAACGAATCGTTCGCAGAACGTGACAGAACGGACTATCGTCAGCCCAGGTCAGGACGTTGCCGCTGGCGGGAGAGCTCCTCGACGACGGTATCGGCTACGGCACGCATCGTCAGGCGCCGGTCCATCGAGGCCTTCTGGATCCATCGGAACGCCTCCGGCTCGGACCACCCGTGGGCCTCCTGCAGCAGGCCCTTGGCCCGATCCACCACCTTGCGGGTCTCGAGCCGCTCCTGCAGCCCGGCGACCTCGGCCTCCAGGGCGCGCAGCTCGGTGTACCGGCTCACCGCCATCTCGATCGCGGGCGCGAGGTCGGTCTTGGAGAACGGCTTGACCAGGTAGGCCATCGCACCCGCGTCCGTGGCCCGCTGGACGAGTTCGCGCTGGGAGAACGCGGTGAGGATCACCACCGGCGCGATCCGGTCGGCGGAGATCCGCTCCGCCGCCGAGATCCCGTCCAGGATCGGCATCTTGACGTCCAGAATCACGAGGTCCGGCTTCAGTTCGCCGGCCAGCCGCACGGCCGCCTCGCCGTCCCCGGCCTCCCCGACGACCTCGTAGCCGTCCTCCTGAAGCATCTCCTTCAGGTCCAGCCTGATCAGGGCCTCGTCTTCCGCGATCACAACCCGCCGCGCGCTCTCCACGCCCAAGAGCCTACCGAAACCCGCTACCCTGGTCTGGGTCGCCCCTCACCGGGGCACCAAACTGGACATAGGGGACATGTCCAGATAGAAGCCGGGATGATGGAATTGGCAGACATTGATCCCTCAAAAGGATTTGTCCGAAAGGGCGTGCGGGTTCGAGTCCCGCTCCCGGCACCACTGACCAGCCCTCCCCCGTCGGTGACAAGGTGCGTCGATCAAGTAGCCCACCGCCAAGGGCGAGGAAGCCCAGGGTCACCGTTCCTGGCCACCTAGGGTGATCTTTCACGAACTTCAGGTGGTCGACGTCGACGCAACCGTGCGGGCTTGCATGACCCAACAACGCGTCAACCCGCCCGACGCTTGCTCAGTTCGGGCCTGACGCTCGCCGAAGTCCGCGTCGGACCGGGGTTCCGCTCGGTCGCGAGGTGGGATGCGGTGGCTCGGTCGGACGAGTTCGCGGGGCCGAAGTACTGAGCGGGCGGGGCGACGCCGGGCCTGGGAGTCGGTCAGGCCCGGCGTCGCCTCGATCTCCGTGGCCGGCTACTTCGCCGCGGTCTCGGAGGCCGTTTCCTCCTTCGGGCGCTGGCGGAAGTAGTCGCGGGTCTCCCGGTAGACGAGCGGGGACAGGATGAGCAGGCCGATCAGGTTGGGCAGCGCCATGAGGCCGTTCATCACGTCGGAGAAGGTCCAGACCGTGGTGAGCGTGGTCGTGGCGCCCACGTAGATGATCACGATGAAGAGGATCCGGTACGGCAGGACCGCCCTGCGGCCGAACAGGAACTCCACGCAGCGGTCCCCGTAGTACGACCAGCCGAGCAGCGTGGAGAACGCGAAGAAGATGACGCTCAGCGTGACGATGACGCTGGCCCAGTCGCCGGGCAGGCCCTCGTCGAACGCGCGGGCCGTGAAGGCGGCGGCCTCGTCCTCGCCGCCCTCCTTCCACACGCCGGTGATGACGATGGTCAGCGCGGTGAAGCTGACCACGACGAGGGTGTCGATGAAGGTCTGGGTCATCGACACCAGTGCCTGCCGCACCGGGTGGGTGGTCTTCGCGGCCGCGGCGGCGATGCCACCGGTGCCGAGACCGGACTCGTTGGAGAAGATGCCGCGGGCGACACCGTACTGGATCGCGGCGGCGACCCCGGCCCCGACGAATCCGCCGGTGGCGGCGGTGCCGGAGAAGGCGTCGGTGAAGATGGTGCCGAGCGCGCCGGGGATCTCGTCGATGTTGAAGGCCAGCACGGCCGCGGCGCCGACGATGTAGAGGACGATCATCACGGGCACGAAGGCGCTGGTGAAGCGGCCGATGCTCTTGATGCCGCCGAGGATGACCGCACCGGCGAACACGGTGATGATCACGCCGGTGATGACGGGGTCGAGGCCCCATTCCTCTTCGACGTTGGCGGCGACGGTGTTGGCCTGGGTCATGTTGCCGATGCCGAACGCGGCGAGGGCGCCGGCGACGGCGAAGAACCCGCCGAGGATCAGGCCGACCGGGCCCTTGATGCCCCGCCTGAGGTAGTGCATCGGGCCGCCGCCCTGCTCGCCGGCGGCGTCGGTGCGGCGGAAGCGCACCCCGAGGAACGCCTCGCTGTACTTGGTGGCCATGCCGACCATGCCGGTGACCCACATCCAGAGGACGGCGCCGGGGCCACCGAGGGCGATCGCCGTGGCGACACCGGCGATGTTGCCGACGCCGACGGTCGCGGCCAGGGCCGTGGACAGCGCCTGGTAATGCGTGATGTCGCCTTCCGCCTCCTTGTCGCTGCGCCCGAAGGCGAGCCGGAAGGCAAGGAGCAAGTGGCGGACCTGGAGGCCGCGCAGGAGGATGCTCAGGTAGAGGCCGGTGAGCAGGAGCAGCGGGATCAGGAGCCAGGGGCCCCAGATGAAGCTGCTGGCATCACCCAGAAATTCGTTGACGTCCATCACACCACCGATCAGGGGAACGGCTCGAACATCCGGACCGTAGGCGAGCGGCCGCCCCTTGAGAAGGGGGCGCGATCACCCGTTACGAGATCGTCTTTCCACATATCTCGGTCCTTGACCCTGGTGGGCCGCGTTTTCGGAGCGAGGTGGAAACGAGACCGGACGGTTACCCGGCCGGAGTGGGCCGGGCACCGCGCGAGGGTGCGGTTCGCGCGGTGCCCGGCGGGGCGGTCGGCCCGAATGGCCGGCCGGTGGGTGCCCGGCCGGCGCGGTGTCAGGTCTGGACGTTGATGGCGTCGCCGATGCTGTGGACGCGCAGCAGGTTGGTGGAGCCGGGGGTGCCGGGGGGCGAGCCGGCGACGACGACGACCTTGTCGCCCTTCTGGACGCGGCCGATCTCCAGGAGGGCCTGTTCGACCTGGCCGAACATGGCGTCGGTGTGGTCGGCGTGGGGGACGATGAACGTCTCGACGCCCCAGACGTGGGCGAGGCGGCCCCGGACGGCGGGGACGGAGGTGAAGGCGAGCAGCGGGATCGGCGAGCGGTAGCGGGACAGGCGGCGGGCGGTCTCACCGGACATGGTGAAGGCGGCGAGTGCCTCGGCGCCGACGATGGCGCCGACCTCGGCCGCGGCGCGGGCGATGGCGCCGCCGACGGTCTCGGGGATGCGTTCGAGGGTGTGGGTGGCCTGGAGTGCGGCCTGTTCGGCGGTCTGCACGATGCGGCTCATCGTGAGGACGGATTCGATGGGGTACTGGCCGACGCTGGTCTCGCCGGAGAGCATGACGGCGTCGGCGCCTTCGAAGACGGCGTTGGCGACGTCGGAGGTCTCGGCGCGGGTGGGGCGTGGCGCGGAGATCATGGATTCGAGCATCTGGGTCGCCACGATGACGGGGCGGGCCTTCTCGCGGCAGAGTTCGATGGCGCGTTTCTGGACCATCGGGACCTGTTCGAGGGGGAGTTCGACGCCGAGGTCGCCGCGGGCGACCATGATGCCGTCGAAGGCGGCGACGATCTCGGGGAGGAGTTCGACGGCCTGCGGCTTCTCGATCTTGCCGATGAGGGGGACGCGGACGCCTTCCTCTTCCATGATCTGGTAGCAGATGTCGGCGTCGTCGGGGGTGCGGACGAAGGAGAGGGCGACGAGGTCGACGCCGAGGCGAAGGGCCCAGCGGAGGTCTTCCTCGTCCTTCTCGGTGAGGGCGGGGACGCTGACGGGGACGCCGGGGAGGTTGAGGCCCTTGTTGTCGGAGACCATGCCGCCGACGGTGACGGTGGTCTGGACGCGGGAGCCGTCGACGGCGGTGACCTTGAGGGCGACACGGCCGTCGTCGATGAGGACGGCGTCGCCGGGTCCGACGTCGCCCGGCAGTCCCTGGTAGGTGGTGGAGACCTCGCGGCGGGTGCCGGGGACGTCGTCGGTGGTGATGGTGAACTCGTCGCCGAGCGTGAGGCGTACCGGTCCGTCGGGGAAACGGCCGATGCGGATCTTGGGGCCCTGCAGGTCCGCGAGGATGCCGACGCCGCGCCCGGTGGCGTCGGCGGCGGCCCTGATGCGGTGGTAGACCTCTTCGTGGACGGCATGTTCGCCGTGGCTCATGTTGAGCCGGGCGACGTCGATGCCGGCTTCGACGAGGGCGTTGATCTGCTCGGTGCTGGAGCAGGCCGGGCCGATGGTGCTGACGATCTTCGCTCGACGGGTCACGTGCACAACCGTACTTAGTTACCCGCGGGTACGGATATTCGTGCAGGACATGGTCGCCGGGGGTTCACCGATTGGTCTAGCTCAGAGGTCTAGACCACATGTGGCCTTCACCGCTTGAACGCCTCGACGGCGGCCCGGCAGAACGCCTTCAGGTCGTCCGGCTTCCTGCTGCTCACGAGCACGTTCGGCCCGTCCTCGCAGACCCGCACCTCCTCGTCCACCCAGGTCGCTCCCGCGTTGCGCAGGTCGGTCCGGACGCTCGGGAACGAGGTCATGGTGCGGCCGCGGACGACGTCGGCCTCGATGAGCGTCCACGGTGCGTGGCAGATGACCGCGACGGGCTTGCCCGCCTCGAAGAACGACCTGGCGAACTCCACGGCCTTCGGCTGCATGCGCAGGAAGTCCGGGTTGGCGACGCCGCCGGGCAGCACGAGGCCGTCGAACTCGGTGTGGTCGGAGACCTCGACGGTGGTGTCCACGGGAAAGGTGTCGGCCTTGTCCAGGTGGTCGAACGCCTGGAGGCGGCCGGACTGGGTGGACACCAGGCGGGGTGTGCCGCCGGCCTGCTCGACGGCCGCCCAGGGTTCGGTGAGCTCGATCTGCTCGGTGCCTTCCGGGGCGCACAGGAACGCGATGCTCTTGCCCTCAAGGTCCTTGCTCGCCATGGCTTTCCTCCAGTTATCGGTAATTATGTGGCCTTGCCCGGAAGAGCGGGTGGTATGCAGGAAAGGTGAACCCCACCGGCTATCGCGAGTACCAGGAGCCGGGGCTGGCGTGCGCGTGGACGGCGGCGCTCCCCCGGGACGCCGAGCCGTTCACGCAGCGTGTCGTGCCCGACGGGTGCGTGGACGTGATGTGGTCGGAGTCGGGGATCCTCGTGGCCGGGCCGGACACGGGGCCGATCCCGGCGACCGTGCGGCCGGGCGAGTCGACCGTGGCGGTCCGGTTCGGGCCGGGGACGGCGCCGCCGGTGCTGGGCGTCCCGGCGGACGCGATCCGGGACGGCCGGGTGCCGCTGCGGGACCTGTGGGGTGGGGAGGCCGACCGGCTGGCGGAGGCCGTCGCGGCGGCCCCCGACCGGCGCGGGGCGCTGGTGGCGGCGGTACGGGAGCGGATGCGTCCGGCGGACCCGGTGGTCCCGGTGGTGGTGGCGGGCCTCCGCGGGGGACCGGTGCGGGCCGGTGGCCCGGCCGGTGGTTCGGTGCGGGACGTGGCGGACCGGCTCGGCCTCAGCGAGCGGCAGCTCCGGCGGCGTTCCCTGGCGGCGTTCGGGTACGGGCCGAAGACGCTGCAGCGGGTGCTGCGGTTCCAGCGGGCGCTGCGGCTGGCGAGGGCGGGCGAGCCGCTGGCGGACGCGGCGTTCGCGGCGGGCTACGCCGACCAGGCGCATTTCGCGCACGAGGTGCGGGCGCTGGCGGGCGAGCCCGTCCGGAACCTGCTGTGAGCTAGGGCCTGAGCCTGCCGTAGGCGCGCAGCGTCCGCAGGTTCTCGACGGTGCTGAAGCCGCGCCATTCGGGGCGGGTGACCGGGGTCCAGCTGGGGAAGGCGATGTCCCAGCCACCGTCGTCGTGCCGGGCGTCGGCGAGGGCGTCGAGTTCGCGGTCGATGACGTCGGCGGTGAAGAGGCGGCGCCCGTATCCGCCCGGGTCCGGGGTGAAGTCGAGCGGGCCCTGGTGGTCGCTGTGCGCGTGGGCGCCGAGGGTGTCGTGGCGCCGGATGAATGCGGCTTCGGCGCGGTCGCGGTCGGGCACGTGGTCGAGGAAGGTCAGGACCGCGAGGACGTCGTAGGCTCCGGGTTCCGTGTCGGGGGCCTCCAGGTACCGCCAGCAGAATCCGGTGGCCGGCCCGAGCCAGGGGTGGTCCGACCCGGCCCGGTGGAGGAGCCCGGCGAGCGTCGCGGTCGGGTTGATGGCGCCTGGCGGGTCGTCGGGTGTCTGCCACCAGGGGGCGTGCGGGGTGTCGCGGACGGTCGGCAGGACGAACGGCACTCCCCCGTCGGCGCGGGTGATGGACGCCAGGTAGTCGCCGATGCGCGCGACGGCCGGGTCGTCGTCCGCCCCGGCCTCGTGCAGGAACTGCAGGGCGTGCTGCGCGGGGACGGGCTGGCTGCCTTCGCCGCGCAGGTCGGGTTCGAGCGCGTGCCCGTAGCCGCCGTCGGGGTTCTCGTACGGGCGCAGGGCCTGGAGGACGGGTCCGGCGGGCCCGCCCTGGAAGTGCAGGGCGAACCGGTGCCGGTCGATGAGGCGGCCGTTGCGCCGCATGAAGTCGGCGGCGCGGGTGAGGTCGGAGTCGTCCAGGACGTTCATGGACCCGACTGTAGGGCGGCCGCTCCCGGCCGGTCTTGCAGGAAACGGACACCTGTGATGGGGCGCGGTCGGTCCGGCCACCCCAGCGGTGGGTGGCCGGACCCCTGTTGTCCCGCGTGCGGGTGCGGGAGCCCGCGGCCCACGGCGGTGCGGCGGGCACCGTCCGGCGGCGGGCACCGCCCGCGGTCGCCGCGACGTGAACCGATGGCGGGACCGTAGCCGACCGGCCCCGAGACCACAAGTCGGACGCGGGGCCCGGCCGCCGGGCGGCGCAAGTCAGGAGACGCAGTCGCTCCAGGGCGCGGTCTCGTCGAGCTTCTCGAAGGGCTGGGTGAGGCTGTACCAGCAGCCGGAGTCGTCGCGGAAGACGGCTTCGATGCCGTAGGGGCGCTTCTCGGGCTTCTGCACGAACTCGACGCCCTTGGCGGACATGGCCTCGTAGTCGCCCTGGCAGTCGTCGGTGGTGAACGCCCCGGCGCCGAGGACGCCCTTGGCGATGAGCGCCTTCATCTGCGCCGCGGACTCGGGGTCCATGCTGGGAGGGCCGGGCACCATGAGGGTGAGGCTGAGGTCGGGCTGCTGCCCGGCGCCGAGGGTGAGCCAGCGCATACCGCCCTCGCCGAGGGTCATGTCGTCACGGACCTCCAGGCCGAGCTTCTCGGTGAAGAACCGCTTCGCCGAGTCCTGGTCGAGCACCCAGACCGTGGCCAGCCCCAGCTTCGTGATCATGCTGTTCCCCCTTCTGATCAGGTGTTTCGTCCACCCTAGGAGGGCGTGCGCGGGGCGGCCTTCTCGATAATTGCGCAGTGCGGGGACCGTCCGCGCGGAAGCCGCCCGCCCACAGCAGCACGAAGCAGCCGGGGATCGCGGCGGCGCCGGCGGTGCGGGCGCGCCCGCGGAACTCGGTGGGCGTCATCCCGACCTGCTGCTTGAACCGGGTGCAGAACGTGCCGAGACTGGAGAAGCCGACGAGCATGCAGATCTCGGTGACGGTGAGGTTCGCGTTGCGCAGCAGGTCCTGGGCGCGTTCGATGCGGCGGCGGGCGAGGTAGGCGCCGGGCGTCTCGCCGTAGACCTCGCTGAACAGCCGGACGAAGTGGTAGCGCGAGTAGCCCGCGCGGGCGGCGACGGTGGCGACGTCGAGGGGTTCGGCCCAGTCGCGGTCCATGGTGTCCCGGGCCAGCCGCATGCGGCGCAGCAGCTCCGTGTCCAGGGTGGACGGCGCGGTTCCCATGCGTCGATGCTGGCACATCGAAGGCCCTGAAGGCAGTGCGCCTCCAGGGCCTTCGGGCTTTCTGGGCTTTCTGGGCTTTCTGCGCCTTCGACTCAGGCGATCGGGCGTGCCGTGGGCGGGATCGGGTACGGCAGGTCGGTGCGGCCCGTGAGGTAGGCGTCGACGCCGTGCGCGGCGGCGCGTCCCTCCGCGATGGCCCACACGATCAGGGACTGGCCGCGGCCCATGTCCCCGGCGGCGTACACACCGTCCACCGAGGTCTTGTAGTCGGCGTCGCGGACGACGTTGCCGCGCTGGTCGAGGTCGACGCCGAGCTGTTCGAGGAGTCCCTCGCGCTGCGGGCCGAGGAAGCCCATGGCGAGGGTGACCAGCTCGGCCGGGATCTCCCGCTCGGTGCCCTCGACGGGCTGGAAGCGGGTCTCCGGGCCGCCGACCTCCACGATCCGCAGGCCGCGGAGGTTGCCGTCCCCGTCCCCGACGAACGCGGTGGTGGACACGGCGTAGACGCGGTCGCCGCCCAGGTCCGCGAGTTCCTCGTGGGCGCTCTCCACCTTGAACAGCATCGGGTAGGTCGGCCACGGCTGGCTGTCGGGGCGGGACTCCGGCGGACGCGGCATGATCTCCAGCTGGGTGACCGAGGCGGCGCCCTGCCGGACCGCGGTGCCGATGCAGTCGGCGCCGGTGTCGCCGCCGCCGATGACCACGACGTGCTTGCCCCGCGCGGAGATCGGCGACTCCGCGTAGTCGCCCTCCTGCGCCCGGTTGGCCGGGGGCAGGTACTCCATCGCCTGGTAGACGCCGTTGAGCTCGCGTCCGGGGACGGGCAGGTCGCGCCAGGCGGTGGCGCCGCCGGCGAGGACGACGGCGTCGTGCCGGGCGCGCAGGTCGTCGGCGCTGACGTCGACGCCGATGTTCACCGAGGTCTTGAAGTCGGTGCCCTCGGCGCGCATCTGGGCGAGGCGCCGGTCGAGGTGCCGCTTCTCCATCTTGAACTCGGGGATGCCGTAGCGGAGCAGGCCGCCGATCCGGTCCGCGCGCTCGTAGACGGTGACGTCGTGGCCGGCGCGGGTGAGCTGCTGGGCGGCGGCGAGGCCGGCGGGCCCGGAGCCGACGACCGCGACGGTCTTCCCGGTCTTGACGGCGGGCGGCCGCGGGCGCACCCAGCCCTCCGCGAACGCCCGGTCGATGATCTCGACCTCGACCCGCTTGATGGTGACCGGGTCCTGGTTGATGCCGAGGACGCAGGCGCTCTCGCACGGTGCCGGGCACAGCCTCCCGGTGAACTCCGGGAAGTTGTTGGTGGCGTGGAGGCGCTCGATGGCCTCCTGCCAGTCCCGCCGGTGGACGAGGTCGTTCCACTCGGGGATGAGGTTGCCGAGCGGGCAGCCCTGGTGGCAGAACGGGATGCCGCAGTCCATGCAGCGGCTCGCCTGCTTCTCCAGCCGGTCGCGGCCGAAGTCCTCGTAGACCTCGGACCAGCTTCTGATGCGCACGTCGACGGGGCGCCGCTTCGGGAGCTCCCGCCCGACGGTCAGGAAACCCTTCGGGTCAGCCATAGGGAAGTCCCCCTCTCTCAGCTCTGCGCCGCGGCCATGACGGCCTCGTCGACGTCGCGCCCCTCGGCCTCGGCCTTGGCCATGGCGTCGAGGACGCGCCGGTAGTCCCTGGGCATGATCTTGGTGAAGCGGGCGGCCGCGGTGTCCCAGCCGTCCAGCAGGCGGCGCGCGACCGGCGAGTCCGTCTCGGCCAGGTGCCGGGCGACCAGGTCCCGGACGAAGCCGAGGTCGTCGGCGTCGAGGGGTTCCAGGTCGACCATCTCGCCGTTGACCCGCTCGGGCACCAGGTCCAGGACGTAGGCGATGCCGCCGGACATGCCGGCCGCGAGGTTGCGTCCCGTGCGGCCGAGGATCACCGCGCGGCCGCCGGTCATGTACTCGCAGGCGTGGTCGCCGACGCCCTCGACGACGGCGGTGGCGCCGGAGTTGCGGACGCAGAACCGCTCGCCGACGATGCCGCGGGCGAACAGCTCGCCGGACGTGGCGCCGTACAGGATGACGTTGCCGCCGATGATCTGCTCCTCGGCGGCGAATCCCGCGTCGGCGGGCGGGCGCAGCGTGAGCCGCCCGCCGGACAGGCCCTTGCCGACGTAGTCGTTGGCGTCGCCGACCAGCCGCAGCGTGATGCCGTGCGGCACGAACGCGCCGAACGAGTTGCCCGCCGAGCCGGTGAACGTGACGTCGATGGTGTCGTCGGGCAGGCCCGCCCCGCCGTGCCTCCTGGTCAGCTCGTGGCCGAGCATCGTGCCGACCGTCCGGTTGACGTTGCGGATCGGGAGGTCGAGCGTGACCTTGTCGCCGAACGCGAGCGCGCCCTCGGCGAGCTGGATGAGCGTGTTGTCCAGGGCCTTCTCCAGGCCGTGGTCCTGCTCGGTGACGCGGTGGAGGGCGGCGCCCTCGGCGCGTCCCGGCATGTGCAGGATCGGGCTGAGGTCCAGCCCGGACGCCTTCCAGTGCTCGACGGCGTCGCGGGTGTCGATCATCTCGACGTGCCCGATCGCCTCGTCCAGCGACCGGAACCCGAGGGCCGCCAGATGCTCGCGGACCTCCTCGGCGACGAACTCGAAGAAGTTCACGACGAACTCGGGCTTGCCGCTGAACCGCCGCCGCAGCACGGGGTTCTGGGTGGCGACGCCGACCGGGCAGGTGTCCAGGTGGCAGACCCGCATCATGACGCAGCCCGACACGACCAGCGGCGCGGTCGCGAAGCCGTACTCCTCGGCGCCGAGCAGCGCCGCGATGATCACGTCCCGGCCGGTCTTCATCTGCCCGTCGGTCTGCACGACGATGCGGTCGCGCAGCCCGTTCAGCAGCAGCGTCTGCTGGGTCTCGGCGAGGCCGAGCTCCCACGGTGTGCCCGCGTGCTTGAGGGAGGTCAGCGGGGACGCGCCGGTGCCGCCGTCGTGCCCGGAGATCAGGACCACGTCGGCGTGCGCCTTGGACACCCCGGCCGCGACCGTGCCGACGCCCATCTCGGCGACGAGCTTGACGTGCACGCGCGCCGACGGGTTGGCGTTCTTCAGGTCGTGGATGAGCTGCGCGAGGTCCTCGATGGAGTAGATGTCGTGGTGCGGCGGCGGCGAGATGAGGCCGACGCCGGGGGTGGAGTGCCGGGTCTTGGCGATCCACGGGTAGACCTTGTGGCCGGGCAGCTGGCCGCCCTCGCCGGGCTTGGCGCCCTGCGCCATCTTGATCTGGATGTCGTCGGCGTTGGTGAGGTACTCGGAGGTGACGCCGAACCGGCCGGACGCGACCTGCTTGATGGCGCTGCGGCGCAGGTCGCCGTTGTCGTCGGGGGTGAAGCGCGCCGGGTCCTCGCCGCCCTCGCCGGTGTTGGACTTGCCGCCCAGCCGATTCATCGCGATCGCGAGGGTCTCGTGCGCCTCGGCGGAGATGGATCCGTAGGACATCGCGCCGGTCGAGAACCGCTTGACGATCTCCGCGGCGGGCTCGACCTCGTCGATCGGCACCGGCGGGCGCTCGCCGTCCTTCAGCCGGAACAGGCCGCGGAGGGTCATCAGCTGCTCGGCCTGCGAGTCGACCTTGGCGCTGTACTCCTTGAAGATCTCGTAGCGGCGGGTGCGGGTGGCGTGCTGCAGCTTGAACACCGTGTCCGGGTTGAACAGGTGCGGCTCGCCCTCGCGGCGCCACTGGTACTCGCCGCCGACGTCGAGGGTCCGGTGCGGCAGCTCGTTGCCGCCCGCCGGGTAGGCGCGGGCGTGCCGCGCGGCGACCTCGCGGGCCAGCACGTCGAAGCCGACGCCGCCGAGCCGGGACGTGGTGCCGGTGAAGCAGCGGGACACGACGTCCTCGCCGAGGCCGATCGCCTCGAAGATCTGCGCGCCGGTGTAGGACGCGACCGTGGACACGCCCATCTTCGACATGATCTTCAGGACGCCCTTGCCGAAGCCCTTCACCAGGTTCCGGGCGGCCTGCTCCGCCGGGAGGCCCTCGATGACGCCGCCGCGGACGAGGTCCTCGACGGTCTCGATCGCGAGGTACGGGTTGATCGCGGACGCGCCGTACCCGATGAGCAGCGCCATGTGGTGGCACTCGCGGGCCTCGCCGGTCTCGATGACCAGCCCGACCCGCGTGCGGGTCTTCTCCCGGATCAGGTGGTGGTGGACGGACCCGGTCAGCAGCAGCGACGGGATCGCGGCGCGGGCCGAGTCGGCGCCGCGGTCCGACAGCACGATGATGCGGGCGCCGGCGTCGATGGCGCGGCTCACCTCGGAGTTGATCTCCTCCAGGCGGGCCTCCAGGGCCTCTCCCCCGCCGGCGACGTCGTACAGCCCGTGCACGACGTGGGCGTGCAGGTGCGGCAGCGACCCCTCGTCGTCGATGTGGATGATCTTGGAGAGTTCGTCGTTGTCCAGGATCGGGGTGGGCAGCACGAGCCGGCGGCAGGAGTCCGGGCCGGGCTCCAGGAGGTTGCCCTCCGGGCCGAGCGTGGACTGCAGGGAGGTGACCAGCTCCTCGCGGATCGCGTCCAGCGGCGGGTTCGTGACCTGCGCGAACTGCTGCTTGAAGTAGTCGAACAGCAGCCGCGGGCGCTCGGACAGCACCGCGATCGGGGTGTCGGTGCCCATCGACCCGATCGGCTCGGCGCCCGTCCGCGCCATCGGCGTCAGGATGATCCGCTGCTCTTCGAGGGTGTAGCCGAACGTCTGCTGCCGCCGGACGAGCGTCTCGTGCGTCGGGATCTCCCGCTCGCGCCGCGGCAGCTCCTCGAACCGGACCAGGCCCTCGTGCAGCCAGTCGCCGTACGGATGCTCGGCGGCGAGTTCGGCCTTGACCTCGTCGTCCTCGACGATCCGCCCGGCTTCGGTGTCCACCAGGAAGATCTTGCCGGGCTGCAGCCGCCCCTTGCGGACGACCTTGGACGCGGGGATGTCGAGCACGCCCGCCTCGCTGGCGAGGACCACGAGCCCGTCGTCGGTCACCCAGTACCGGCCGGGGCGCAGCCCGTTGCGGTCCAGGACGGCGCCGACGACGGTGCCGTCGGTGAAGCTGACGCTGGCGGGCCCGTCCCACGCCTCCATCAGGGTGGAGTGGAACTCGTAGAAGGCGCGGCGGTCGGCGTCCATCTCGGCGTGGTTCTCCCACGCCTCGGGGATCATCATCAGGACCGCGTGCGGCAGCGACCGGCCGCCGAGGTGCAGCAGCTCCAGGCACTCGTCGAACGACGCCGTGTCGCTGGCCTCGATGTCGATCACCGGGTAGACGCGGGACAGGTCCCCGGGGATCAGGTCGGACTTCAGCAGCGCCTCGCGGGCCCGCATCCAGTTCCGGTTGCCCTTCACCGTGTTGATCTCGCCGTTGTGGGCGATGAACCGGTACGGGTGGGCCAGTTCCCAGGCGGGGAAGGTGTTGGTCGAGAACCGCGAGTGCACCAGCGCGATCGCGCTGGTGAACCGGCGGTCCGACAGGTCGGGGAAGAACGGTTCCAGCTGCGGGGTCGTCAGCATCCCCTTGTAGACGATCGTCCGGCTGGACAGGCTCGGGAAGTAGACCCGGACGTCCTGCTCGGCGCGCTCACGCATGCAGAACACGACGCGGTCCAGCTCAAGGCCGGTCTTGCCCGCGTGCGGGCCGCCTTCGGCGGCGGCGACGAACAGCTGCGCGAAGTGCGGCATGACGCGGCGCGCGGCCGGGCCGGTGAAGCCGGGGTCGTGCGGCAGTTCCCGCCAGCCGAGGACCGTCAGGCCCTCCTCGGCGCAGAGCGTCTCGACGTGGGCGACCACCCGGGCGCGCTCATCGCCGTCGGCGGGCAGGAACGCGATGCCGGCCGCGTAGCCGCCCGCCCCGGGGAGCGCGAAGTCGCAGACGTCGCGGAAGAACGCGTCCGGGAGCTGGACGAGGATGCCGACGCCGTCGCCGTCGTCGGGCTCGGCGCCCACCGCCCCGCGGTGGTCGAGGTTCCGCAGGACCGTCAGGGCGTTCTGCACGATGTCGTGGCTCTTGCGGCCGTGCAGGTCCGCCACCATCCCGACGCCGCAGGCGTCGTGCTCGTGCACCGGGTCGTACAGCCCTTGCGGTCCGGGCCGGCCGTCGCCGGCAACAGATGTGCGGGCATCAGGTGTGAAGGCGGCAGCAGCCATCAACCCTCCCGTCGTCGTCGTGTCACTGCTGGTGTCAGTGCAGTCCGGGACGGCGTTGGCCCTTCTGCGGTGAGATGACATTACATCACTGCCGGGATCATGCCCGAGTGTCACAGATCGTGAAACTTCCGGGCGGCGATCGGCGGGAGCGTCATCGCACAGTGGTTTAGACCAGGTTACCCGCTCGATCCCCGGTGAAAAGGGCCGCGGCCGCGGTGACGATCATCACCCGGCCGATCCGGTTTACCGAAAAATTGCGTGCCGCGGTCAGTCCGAGGCGCGGGCGGCGCGGCCCAGCACGGCCGGGTTCTTTCCGCCCTCGATCAGCAGCGACAGCAGCGTCTCGTCCTTGGCGTCGCCCTTGCCGTCCAGGCGCTGCGCCCACGTGACCACGGCGAAATGCCCCATGGCCAGGCCGCGCGCCATCCCGAACCCGCGGCCGAAGTCGTCCAGCGGGGCGGGTGCCTCCAGCGGCCGGACGAAGCCCGCGCCGATGGTGTTCTCCAGCGACGCGACGAACCGGTCCGCCTCCGCCGACCCGGAGAGGTTGAACACCGCGACGGCCAGCCCGTAGCCGTTCCGGGTGTCGGAGTAGAGGCCGCGCGCCGCCTGCGTGCATCCGCCCTCGCCGAGCACCTCGCCCACGGTCGCGCCCCACACGGCGTCGGCGCAGTCGCCGTCCAGGCGCTTGGTGCGCAGCTTGACCCGCACTTCCCCGTCCGGAACCGCCACCTTGGCGGCCGAGGCGGGGAACGCCTCCTCGATCGTCAGCGGCTCGGGGTCCGCCTTGCGGGACGCGATGCCCGAGTACGCCGACGCCGACGCCGAGCTGGAGTAGGAGGCCGGTGAGAGACCCGTCCCCGCCGGTGTCCCGATCCGCGCGCCGGCCGCGTCACCCGCGCCGGGCCGCTCGTCACCGCCGCGGAACACGAACACCGCCCCCAGGCCGAGCAGGACGGCCAGCCCGAGCACGGCGGCCGCACCGAAGTAGAGCTTCGGCCCCTTCCCGCCCGGCGCGTCCTTCGGCTTCCCCGCCTGCGACCGCGCCGCGGACCGGGCGGGGGGTCTTCCCGCCCCTCCGGGCCGCTTCGCCTTCTTGCCCGCCTTCTTGCCCGCCTTCTTGCCCTTCCCCCCGGGGCCGCCCTCATCGGGATACGACGCGGCCCCCTCGCGGTAGCCCCGCGGGACGTTCCGGGAGGGCGGCGGTTCGCCGTGGCTCAGGGCGGCGCGGACGGCCGGTGGCCCGGTGGGGCCGTGGTGGCCGTGGTGACCGGGGGGTTCGTGGTAGGCGGGGTCGTCCTCGTAC